>NZ_JBPFDS010000005.1:0-198396 GCF_059415065.1 Sporosarcina sp. SAFN-010
ATTTTCAGAGTCAACGATGCAAAAAGACAAAAGGGATGGAAATCAACTCGATTCCCATCCCTTTTGTCTACAGTCTGAAACCGCTCCACAACAGAGAGGTTTTACACTTCCTATTTCCAAAAATCATCAAAAACCGTAATAGGAAGATGCCGCTTGTGTGCGGATCGAAGGTAGTGACGTTCAATTGTTTGGCGTGCATCGTCCGGTACCGGTTTTCCTTCTAGATAGTCGTCGATTTGTGTGTATGTAACACCGAGTGCGACTTCATCAGGTAATGCCGGTTTGTCTTCCTCTAAATCTGCAGTCGGTACTTTGTTATACAAATGCTCCGGGCAGCCAAGGAATCGGAGCATTTCCTTCCCTTGTCGTTTGTTCAAACGGGCTAAAGGCGTCACGTCCGCTGCCCCATCGCCAAACTTTGTAAAGAATCCTGTGATGGCTTCTGCCGCATGGTCAGTACCAATCACTACACAATGATGGAACGCAGCCATTGAAAACTGGACTTTCATACGTTCTCTAGCTTTTTCATTGCCTTTTTCAAAATCAGACAAGGAAATCCCTGCCGCTTCAAGTGCGCGGCGGCTAGCATCGACTGCTTCTTTAATATTCACGGTATACGTACTAGTAGGTTTTATGAAGCGCAATGCATCCTGACAATCATCTTCGTCAAATTGCGTGCCATACGGCAACCGGACTGCGACGAACTTATAGCGATCCGTACCAACTTCTGAATTCAATTCATCTACTGCCACCTGTGCGAGCTTTCCAGCAAGAGTCGAGTCTTGACCTCCGGAAATCCCAAGTACGTAGCCTTCTAAAAACGTGTTTTTCTTCAAATACGACTTTAGGAAATCCACTGAGACCCGTACTTCTTTTTGAGGATCGATTTCTGGTAACACACGTAATTCTTGAATAATTTGCTGTTGTAAGTTATTCATACCTGATCCCTCCTATTCATTTATGAAGTCGCTTACCATCTCCTGGACTTCTTGAATATTCCTCATTTTATTATCCCAACATTTCTGACTTAAATCGACAGGATACTCTTCCGGATTCAGGGATCGTTTGTATTCATCCCATAACAAATTCAAGTTGTCTTTGGCATATTGTTGAATTTCTTGAGTTGAAGGCACTTCATAAATCACTTGTCCATTGTCGATGACTTTTTCATGAAGGTCTCTGGCTTCAAAATTCGTTACAAACTTAGAGATGAATGTATGAACGGGATGGAACATTTTAATACGCTTTTCTGCATTAGGATCCTCATCATACATCGTGATGTAATCTCCCTCAGCTTTTCCATTTTCTTTATCAATAATCCGATATAACTTCTTTCGTCCAGGCGTTGTCACTTTTTCAGCATTGGATGATATCTTGATGGTATCCACCATCTCACCATTTTCGCCTTCGATCGCAACGAGCTTGTAGACAGCACCTAGCGCTGGTTGGTCATATGCGGTAATGAGTTTTGTTCCGATTCCCCAAATATCCACTTGTGCCCCTTGAGCTTTCAAGTTGAGAATCGTGTATTCATCCAAATCATTCGACACAACGATTTTCGCATCCTTAAATCCTGCCTCATCCAACATACGTCGCGCTTCTTTTGACAAAAATGCGATGTCTCCACTATCTAGACGAATGCCTATGAAGTTAATGGTATCTCCGAGTTCTTTCGCCACTTTAATAGCAGTCGGCACGCCAATTTTTAACGTGTTATACGTATCAACAAGGAAGACACAGTCACGATGACGTTTGGCGTATGAGTGAAACGCTTTGTATTCACTTTTGTAAGCTTGCACGAGGGAATGGGCATGCGTGCCGCTCGCCTGGATACCGAATAGCTTGCCAGCGCGCACATTACTGGTTGCTTCTACGCCTCCAATTACTGCAGCACGAGCTCCCCAAACAGCCGCATCCATTTCTTGTGCACGACGACTACCGAACTCCATCACCACTTCGTCTTTCACGACTTGCTTTATACGACTTGCCTTTGTAGCAATCAACGTTTGGTAATTGACGATATTTAAGAGTGCCGTCTCAATAAGCTGCGCCTCTGCTAAGGTTGTTTCAACTCGCAGAATTGGTTCGTTTCCAAATACGGTTTCTCCTTCTTTCATGGAATAGAGATTCCCCGTAAAACGGACGTCCTTTAAATAATCGAGAAAATCTTCTTTATAGTGCAATTCGTTTTTTAAATATGCGATATCACTATCAGTGAATTTCAGATCTCTTAAATAATTGAGTACACGCTCTAGTCCGGCAAAAATTGCATAACCGTTTCCAAACGGCAATTTTCTGAAATACAGCTCAAAAATCGCTTTTTTGTTATGGATGCCTTCAGCCCAGTACGTTTCCATCATATTGATTTGATATAAATCTGTATGTAATGCAAAGCTATCATCTGTATAGTTTGAGCTCACACTAATTCGCCTCTTCCAATAGGTTATGTAGACCACTTATAACGTTACTTACCCTTTCTCGTCTTCCTTATAACTCATTCAGTTGACCATTCGTTAAATACTTCTGGTCCAACAGCTCCTCCAATAACACGTCTTAGCAAAACAAATCCCGCCCTTTAAGGATGCCCACTGAACTATTTCCAAACTATATGTAAGTATATCAAATTCCCCAGAGAAAGAAATCATCTGGTCCCTATTGCTTTCAATAAGAAGGCATGGTACTATCAGAATAATCATTTTTCAAACAATTCAATAAACATTTCTTATCAAGAGAGACGGAGGGACTGGCCCTACGATGTCTCAGCAACCAGCCATTAAGGCCGAGGTGCTAATTCCAGGAGGTGCAGATGCATCTCGAGATGAGAGCTGACTTCATGCAGTATGCGCAGAAGGCCCTCTATTAGTCATAAGAGGGTCTTCTTTTTGTATAAAATAGCCGGTTTTCGGCACTAAAGAAAAGGCGGGAATGAGATGACAACACAAACACAAACGGATTTGTTAACTGCACTCACTACGTTAAAGGCAAAAGAATGGGTGGACCTCACTCATACATTCGGTCCAACATCTCCACACTTCTTCATGTTTGAAGATGCTGAGTTCAAAACGCTTTTTAACCACGATGACGGTTTCTTTGCACAGCAATTCAGCTTTGCAGGTCAATACGGAACCCATATCGATGCACCCATCCACTTTGTCCGGGACACTCGCTACTTAGAAGAACTCGAGTTAAAAGAGCTCGTCCTTCCATTAATCGTTGTCGACAAATCGAAAGATGCGGAAGCTGATCATGATTTTACTTGTTCGAAAAACGATTTATTAGACTTCGAAAAAGAACACGGGACGATCGAAGCAGGCTCATTCGTAGCACTCCGTACTGACTGGAGCAAACGCTGGCCAGATTCGCAAAGTTTCTGCAATAAAGATGCAGATGGAAATAACAGAATTCCAGGCTGGGGATTGGATGCGTTGAAATTCCTTTTTGAGGACCGGGGAGTAAAAGCCGTTGGACACGAAACATTTGACACCGATTCTGCTGCAGACTTCCGAAAAAATGGAGCGCTCCATGGAGAATACTACGTACTTGAACAAGATACGTACCAAGTCGAACTCTTGACGAATTTAGACAAACTCCCGACAAAAGGGGCTATCATCTTTAATATCGTTCCAAAACCTGAAAAGGCATCGGGATTCCCTGTGCGCTCTTTCGCAATTCTCCCCTAACAAAAAACAAGCATTCTGCAGTTTTACACAGAATGCTTGTTTTTATTATGCTTTTTTCGATGCATGCATTTCTGTCATGCGCTCGTAGAAGTCCACGAAGTTGTCAACTACAGAATCCAAGAAGGCAACTGTCGATTCGTCTGTTAACTCATCTTGATCATTCAACTTCTGGTGAATAGACCCAATGTACACTTCATTGTTTGGCAAAATCAGTGGAGAAAGACCTGGGTTGGACAAAATCTCGCGTAAATGGATTTGCGCTCGCACACTACCGAACACGCCCATTGATGAACCTACGATGAATGCAGGCTTATCACGTAATGTCGCTTCTCCTCCACGGGATAACCAGTCTAACGCATTTTTCATAGCGCCAGGGATGGAGAAGTTATATTCAGGAACTGCAAATAACACAGCATCCGAATCTTTTACATTCTCTTTAAATGCACGAACATTTGTAGGCGGTTCACTTTCATGATCGACCGAAAACATTTCCACATCATTAATCGAAACTAACGTAATGTCCAAACGATCAGCATAACGTTTTTTCATGAAGTTCACCAATCTTTTATTGTAGGAAGTCGAGCTTGTACTTCCGATAATCGCTTTTACTCGTATTGTCATCTTAAGTAACTCCTTCTGATAATGAATTTCAATTACCATGTAAGGATAGCATATACTCATTTAACTCTTAACTATTTTGCTCATAACACTTGGACCATACAAAAACTGTCCCTTTCAGACTCTTATGAGCTTAAAGGGACAGTTTAAATTTGTTATATTACAACTTAAATCGACGAACCGTCTCCTGCAAACCTTGTGCCATTTCGGCCAATGTTTCTGAAGCAGCTGCGATTTCTTCCATGGAAGCAGTTTGCTGTTCGGCTGTCGCTGCAATATTCTCCGTATGATTTGCTGAATCCATCGCAATGGTAGCGGTCTGTTCAATGACTGCTGCAATACGTCCAGACTCCATCCGGTTTCTCTCGGTACTATTCGTTACATCTTCAATTTGAGCAGAAATGCTAGTAATCGCTTCGGAAATTTGTTGGAAGGTCTGTCCTGTCTCTTGAACGAGATTCGCTCCTTCTTTCACTGCTTGATTTCCTTTTCCAATAGCTGTGACGGAATACCCGATGTCTTCCTGAATCGCCGCAATGAGTGTACCTACTTGAGTAGCGGCGTTCGAGGATTGCTCTGCGAGTTTTCGAACCTCATCAGCAACCACTGCAAATCCTCTTCCGTTCTCTCCGGCACGCGCAGCTTCAATTGCTGCATTTAGAGCAAGTAGATTCGTTTGTTCTGCGACATCCGTAATCATTCCAGCAATTTTTCCGATTTCTGCAGATTTACTACCAAGCTGGTTGACATAATTGAAAGCAGAATCTGTTTCATGCTGAATGGATTCCATATGATTCACGACACGTGTCACTGATCCGGATCCTTCATGGGCAAGTTGAACAGTGGATTGCACCGTCTTCCCTGCTTGCTCCATCTCTTTTGTGACATGCTCCATGTCTGAAGACAAGGTAGCGGCTGCTTGATTGGCTGTTTCAGTTTGTTCCAGTTGTCCGTCAACCCCGCTTGCTAACTCCTGGATAGCCTCTGAAACGTGTTCAACTGAACGACTCGTTTCCTCGCTGCTCGCGGACAACTCCTCTGAAGTCGCTGCCACTTGCATAGATGCATTCGAGACTTGTTCAATCATATCCTTAAGATTGTTCGACATCCGATTCACATACAATGCGAGTTCTCCGATCTCATCACGATTTCGGACCTGCCCAACTTCTCCTGACAGATCGCCGTCCGCCACTTGAGCAACATGATCTGTAATCCGTATAAGCGGTTTCGATAAATGACCTGAAAACCAAATGATGACAACAGCTCCCGCAAGAAGGGAAATTCCAAGAACCACTCCCAGAACCATTAACAAAGTTTTGGATTCACTATTGAAATCCATTAAATAGGAACCCGCGACAACGTTCCATCCCCATTGCGGGAACACTTGAGTATAGACAATTTTAGGCGCAACGGTATCTGTTCCTGGCACCGCGAAATCGAAAGTTAGAAACCCTCCGCCATTTTGCGCGGTTTTAATTGTTTCCATTGTAGTCATCATACCGTCTTTTGTCTTCGAGCCACTTAAGTCTTCTCCCTCTTTAACAGGGTGTGCAAGAGCGACTCCATCATCTCCTAAGACAAAGAAATAACCATGTTCGCCCATATCCACTTCTGATTCGATTGCACGTGTTCCATCTTCCTGAAGCGGACCGATCAGTTTGTCTTTAGCAATATCTTGAGCTTCTTTAAGCGATAAATTGCCTTTATCAACTTGTTCTTGTAACGATTCTAGTACATCGATCGCTAGCATTACATCATTTTTCAATCCTTGTGAGCCAATATCATTCAAACTGTTTTTGGCTAATGTGTAGCCACTTAACCCGATAACCAAACTTGGAATTACTAGTAAAATTGCTGAAATCAATATAAGTTTTGTACGGATTCTCATTTTCATGTTGATCCCCTCCATAGTTGATATCGGTTAAGATTGGCTGTTTGTGACTAATTTAATGTTTTTGCAACACTAAAATATATAGTACTAAAGGGTAAGTCACTCACTTCCTGATGTTTCCTGGATTAGTGAATTCAAACAATTTGTAGCAAGGTATTCTGACCACCTTAATTATTATATATCTGGCTATTTTAAAGTGGTCAATCCCCTGTATACTGAACATATCAAAAGGGGGAATAATTATGAATCTTTCATACGGTGGCGTCATCATGGATGTGATTAACGCTGAGCAAGCGAAAGTGGCAGAAGCTGCTGGGGCAGTGGCAATAATGGCATTGGAACGAGTCCCTTCGGATATCCGTGCAGAGGGTGGCGTAGCAAGAATGGCAGATCCACGGATTGTCGAAGAAGTTCAACGAGCGGTTTCGATTCCAGTCATGGCGAAGGCACGCATTGGACATATTTCCGAGGCGCGGATATTAGAATCACTTAATGTGGACTGCATCGATGAGAGCGAAGTGCTAACACCCGCTGATGAAGAATTCCATCTGTTAAAAAGTGAATTCCGGGTACCCTTCGTTTGCGGTGCGCGCAACTTAGGGGAAGCTGCTCGCCGTTTAGGCGAGGGGGCAAAGATGCTTCGTACGAAGGGTGAGCCAGGTACAGGTAATATAGTAGAAGCTGTGCGCCATCTTAGAATGATCAATGCTCAAGTAACGAAGGTTGTGCATATGAACAATGAAGAACTCATGACAGAAGCACGCGAACTTGGTGCTCCTTATGAACTGCTACAAGCCATTAAAAAAGCAGGAAGGCTACCTGTCCTTAACTACTCAGCAGGTGGCGTAGCAACACCCGCAGATGCAGCATTGATGATGGAATTAGGAGCTGACGGTGTATTCGTTGGGTCAGGCATTTTCAAGTCAGACAATCCCGAGGCATTCGCCCGCGCAATCGTACAAGCAACAGCAGACTATAAAAATTATGACTTGATTGCAAAGCTTTCGACGGGACTCGGTACCCCAATGAAAGGCTTGGAAATTTCAAAACTTGCCACTCACGAACTAATGGCAGCTCGGAGTTTGTAAGACTTTATATAGGTACACGCCCTATATCCAGTACGCATTTTTTAGTGGAATAATCCATTAAACAGCAGAATAGATGTACTGGTAAACTTTCCAAAATCATTTCATGTTAAAAACCCCATCGAATCCGAATGCCGGAGTCGGTGGGGTTTTATCAATTTAATAAGCGCGTGCAAACCAAACAGTATGCTTCGCTTCTTTACCACAGTTAATGCACGTATGCTTTTCAACTGGTGGATTGAATGGAATGTTACGTGTCGTGAACTTTGTTTCTTCCTTTACATGCTCTTCACACGCATCATCTCCACACCATCCAGCAAGAATCCAACCAGGGATTTCATTGTTTTCTTGAGATGTAGCAATATGAGTAGTGAGCTCAACCAAGGTTTCAATGTTCGTATGAGAGTTCTCATCACGGAACGTCCGCGCCTTTTCCAACAAGCGGCTTTGCATCGTTGTCAGTTGGTTTTCGATTTCTGATACCAAACCTTCTAATGCAAATGCGTCTTTACCTTCTACATCACGCATTTTCAACATTGCTTGTGCATTTTCTAAATCACGTGGTCCAAGTTCAACGCGAACTGGTACACCTTTTAGTTCCCACTCATTAAATTTATATCCTGGGGACTGATCCGAATCGTCCAAACGTACGCGGATTCCTTTAGACTTCAACTCCGCATAGATTTCATCAAGTTTTTCCATAATCGCAGGATTCTTTTTCCAAGGACCTACTGGGATTAGCACAACTTGTGTTGGTGCAACGCGTGGTGGTAACACAAGACCTTGCTCATCGCCGTGCACCATAATGACAGACCCGATCAGGCGAGTTGACGTCCCCCATGAAGTTGTATGAACGAATTCATGCTTATTTTCTTTTGTCAGGTATTTAATATCAAATGCTTCTGCGAACTTTGAACCAAGATAATGGGATGTTCCTGCTTGAACTGCTTTTCCATCCTTCATCATCGCTTCGATTGAAAACGTATCTACCGCTCCTGCAAATCGTTCGGAAGGAGTTTTTTGTCCATCGTATACTGGGATTGCTAGAAGCTCTTCAACGACTTCTTTGTAAATGTTCAACATTTGCATCGTTTCATGACGTGCTTCTTCTTCATTAGCATGAGCCGTGTGGCCTTCTTGCCATAGGAATTCAGATGTACGGATGAACGGCAATGTTTTCTTTTCCCAACGGAACACGTTCGCCCATTGGTTGATAAGGACTGGAAGATCACGATAGCTCTTGATCCAGTCGGAATATAGGTGACCAATCATCGTTTCTGATGTTGGACGAAGTGCAAGTTTTTCTTCAAGTGGCTCCCCAGCAGCTTCTGTTACCCATGGCAATTCAGGAGCGAAACCTTCGATATGATCCTTTTCTTTTTGGAAGAAGGATTCAGGAATTAACATCGGGAAATACGCATTGCGGTGCCCTGTTTCTTTGAATCGGCGGTTCATCTCATCCTGAATGTGCTCCCAAATTTCAAAGCCATCCGGTTTGAACGCGATACACCCACGTACTGGTGTATAATCCATCAAATCCGCTTTTTGAATCGTATCAATATACCACTTCGAAAAATCATTCTGTTGCGTGTTTGACATGTCAATTCCTCCTGTTCAATGATTGGTTGTGAAGTCTTTGTCCACAAAAAAACACAAAGACATCCTTGTAAAAGGACGTCTTTGTGTTTAGGACGCGGTACCACCTTAGTTCGACTAATAAGCGAAAATCGCACATTAGTCCTCTATCGTTTCGTAACGGGACGAACCGGTCGTGTTTACACGACATCTCGGTGGTAGGGTTCGAACAAGAAGAGGTGATAGAGCTTTCAGCAACGCGCTCTATTTTCTGTTTCACAATTCTTATCTACTTAGCCACTTCATCGATCATTATTTCCTATACTATACCAAACAATCGTTTCCTAAACAATGGTGAAAAGCATTCCGTCCCCCACCAGAGGAAAAAGAGATATACACCTAAATCGTCTTAAACAAAATCGATCCCCCCATACAGTTGGTGGGTTCACAAAATTGTATCCATTCTCCTAGTGAAAAGAGTGATCGTTTTCGAGTTTCATTACGTATGCTTACTAAGAGCCGGAGTCCTAGAATACAGGTCCTACGACTTATGGTATTCTATGAGAAAAGCTTTTATAAAGGAGACTCGGATGAAACATACAGACGACGGAACCTTATACGCTCTAGCGGCCGCCAAGGATCGATCAGCATTTGAACTCCTTTACGATCGATACGAGAAACTAATTTACTCCTTTGCTTACCGATTGACCCAAGATCGTGAAATTGCAGAGGAAGTTGTGCAAGATGTATTCGTTAAATTATGGAATGGTACGACTACCTATAAAGAGGATAAAGGCTCCTTTTCATCATGGTTGTTAACCGTCACTCGGAACAAAGCAATCGACGAAATCCGACGTTTAAAACGACATGATCACGAACCTATAATTGAAAAGGATTCCCTCATTGAACAACCTGGAAGCATAGAAAATACAGTTGAATGGGGCGAACAGAGGGAGGCTATACGGAATGCCGTTCTTGAACTCAAACAGGATCAGCAAGAAATTATCGAACTCTTTTACTTCAAAGGGCTTAGTCAACAAAAAATCGCAAATCAGTGTGAGCTACCACTCGGGACTGTAAAAGGTCGAATTCGATTAGCACTTAAACATTTAAAAGGGTTCATCGCCCAGGAAGGAGGATTCTCGAATGACTGAACAATGTGTGCATCTACTTGATTATTTCAATCGTTCTTTGACTGAGGAGGAAGCACTTGCCTTCGAACAACATCTCGAAGAATGCCCTTCCTGCAGCGCTGAACTTGAGGAACTCAATTTGTTAACCGAAGACCTTCCCTACTTGGCGGAAGAAATTGAAGTTCCATTAAATTTAAAAGCAAAAGTTTTCGCAGCAATTGAGGAGCAACCTTCTTCAGTTAATAATGATAGTAAACCGTTCAGCAACAATGTAGAAGAATTCCCTCAACAAAAAAAAGAAGTACAACCCAGAAAACGAAAAAGTAAACTGGTCCCTGTACTCGCAGCTGCACTCTTCGCTTCATTAATGACAAATGCTTATCTAGCTACCTTGGATGATTCTGCACCAACGGAAGTCGCAGAAAGTAATCTTCAACTAATCGGTAAGGCATTGTTGGATCCACAACCCGGAGCAGATAATGCGTCAGCCGTCGCAATGATGATTAAAGATAATAATGAAACGGTGTTGTTGGTCGATGCCAGTAACTTGCCGGAGTTGAAAGACAACGAATTGTACCAAGTTTGGGTAATTGATAAGGAAACACCTCAACCTGCGGGCTCTTTTAAGCCGACAGATAACGGAAACGGATCCGTTACACATATGATGGATCAGCTAAAAGGAGATTGGGACACTGTTGCAATTACGATTGAAACCGAGCCTGACCTCCCTTCTCCCAAAGGAGCTATTGTTCTCGCAGGCAATATTTAAACAACTAGAAACTAAGTAGGACCGCCGATTGTGGCGGTTCTTTTTTGTTGGATTATAAACTTCCGAAAGTTTTTCCGACAAAAAGTGATCCATTCTATTTTTCTCTCCGTTAGCTTATTACAAAACCGAAAAGGAGAGATTCATGATGAACTACAAAAAACTCGCAGCAATTCCACTGAGCGTATCACTTTTATTTCCAATGGGGGCAATCGCGAACGCAGCCGATCACTCAGGTCATGAAACAACCTCAATGGCAGTTTCCAACCCAGCTACAGATTTGAGAGCGACTCTGGATTCCATCCTTTCCGAGCACGCATACTTAGCAATCATTACAATGCAAAAAGGAATTGACGGTTCAAAAGACTTTGACGCAGCTGCAGCACAATTAGGAGAAAATACGGACGAATTATCCGCTGCAATCGGTTCCGTATATGGTGATGAAGCCGGCATGCAATTCAAAGAAATTTGGAGTAGCCACATCGGATTCTTCGTCGACTATGTGAAAGCTACTGCAGCAAATGATGAAGAAGGTAGGAAAGCCGCAGTAAAATCCTTGGACGGATACCGTGTACAAAATGCAGAGTTCCTTTCTAAAGCAACTGAAAACCGACTAAAAGCAAGCGATCTGGAAGAGGGTCTGAAAATGCACGTGGATCAGCTCATCTGGGCTTTTGATAACTACAATGCAGGAGAGTATGAGAAAACCTATGAAGGCATCACTGAATCAATGATGCACATGTTTGAACCAGGAAAAGGCATCTCTTGGGCAATTACAGATCAGCTTCCTGAGAAATTCGATAACCAATCAGTCGATACACCCGCTGCTGACTTACGCGAACAGTTGAATAACCAATTCTCCACACACGCAGCACTCGCAGTTCTAGCGATGCAAAAAGGAATTGACGGAGCCAAAGACTTTGATGTCTCTGCTGCTGAATTGAATGGCAATACGGAAGACTTAACGAAATCGATTGAGTCTGTTTACGGGGCAGAGGGTGCGAAACAGTTCAATGAAATTTGGAGCAGTCACATCGGCTACTTCGTGGATTACGTAAAAGCCACTGCAGCAAATGATGAAGAAGGAAGAAAAGCAGCAATGGTCAACTTGGATGATTATCGTGCAAAACAAGCAGCTATGTTAGAATCAGCAACCGAAGGACGTTTGAAAGCTGTTGACCTCGAAGAAGGCTTGAAAGTACACGTGGATCAGCTACTCGCTGCATTCAACAAGTACAATGATGGCGATTACGATGGAGCATATGATGACATTCACGAAGCATACAGTCACATGTTTGGTGTCGGTACAATGATGGCAGGAGCTATTGTTGACCAGTATCCCGACAAGTTTGCAGGTTCCATGCCTGCAGATATGCCGAAAACTGGACTTGGTGGTATGAGCCAAGAGTCCAATGATTCAACGGTTATGTGGATTTTGACTAGTTTGATACTTGCAATGGCTGCTGGAGCAGTTGTCATTCGCAAGACACGTTCAGACAACAACTAATTAGAAGGGGGGTGACTCCCCTTCTTTTTCTTTACAATAGAATTCATGGAGGTGTTCAATATGAAATTTCCTAAATTACTTACTGCAAGCCTTCTCGCGTTTGCGCTAGCAGGGTGTAGTAGTTCACAAAATTCTTCAACACAACCGGAAGCGGCACCGGAACCACATTCCTCCCCACAAATGAAAAAAGAAGCTTCTGTAGAGAAACCTTCATCAGAAGGACTTCTACTGGAATCAGAACAAAAAGGCATTATCCCTGTTACACTCGAAATCCCTGCAATCGGGGTGAAATCCGATATTGAAAATGTCGGAGAGTTAGAAAACGGTCAGATGGGAGTTCCTGAAGGTGTGGATAATGTTGGTTGGTTCGAACCAGGCACATTACCAGGAAATAGTGGGAGCTCAGTAATGGCGGGACATATCGACTCCCTTACTGGCCCTGCCGTTTTTTATAAACTCGACAAATTAAAAAAAGGGGATGAAGTAGTCGTTCGAGATGCAGATGGGAAATCATTAACGTTCATTGTTACAAAAACTGAAAAGTATCCCCGCAAAAATGCACCTATCGAAGAGATTTTCGGTTTCTCCTATGGTAGCCGTTTAAACCTAATTACATGTACAGGAGAATTTAACAGAAAAGCAAAAACGCATGAAGAACGTTTAGTCGTCTATACAGAACTTGAAGTTCAAGACGAGCAAGGTTGACTTCACTGAGTACGGGTATACTGCTAAAAAGGAGTGAGATCTATGAACTCGTCACAACAGAACAAGGCAATTTCTCCTATTGAAGCCGTTGATGTGATTGAACAAGTTGCTGGGACCCACAAGGGTTATCGAAGGGCCCACGCAAAAGGTATTGGATTCGATGCTATATTCACACCAAATGACAACGCGAAACCTTTTTCTCAAGCGTCATTTTTACAAGGAGAGGCTCAAAACGTCATCGTTCGTTTTTCTCATAGTTCTCCAATACCCGATACTTCCGAGCAATTGATCCCTATCAAAGGCATGGCGGTACAGTTTCCAATGCCCTCCGGTAAGCCGATCTCGCTCGTTATGGCCAATGCACCGGTGTTTCCAACTAAAACGCCAGAAGCATTTGTACGCCTTATTCAAGCAGTTGGTGGAAAGAATCTATCGTTAAAAGAAAAACTCGCCACACTTAGTAATGACACGGAATTCAAAACTATTCCTGCATTACTGAAGCAACTGAAGACTCCTGCGAGCTTTGCAACCACTCGCTTCTGGGCACTCCATGCCTATATTCTTGATACAGCTTCAGGTGAACATCAGGCTGTACGCTTTTCTTTCGTACCTGTAGCTAAGGAAGATAAGCTTCCCTTCACTACAAAAGATATGGAGTTGGAGCTACTGGAACGTATGGTGGTTTCCCCTGTAAGTTTCAGACTGATGATGACTCTTGCAGCACCAGAAGACCCTATAGATGACCCTTCCATTTCATGGCCAAACGATCGCCTTGTAATCGATGTTGGCAATTTAGTACTTACTGAAAAACGGATAGACCTTGCAGAGAAGCATTTATTCGACCCTACAAACGAAACTCTTGGATTCAGTTGCTCAGACGACCCAGTGCTCCATTACAGATCTAAGGTGTATGAAGAATCCTACCGCAGACGTTCATCTGAAATTTAGGAACCCTTCGACCAGACATCGATTAGCATACAATACCTCTCGTGCTTATTAGGTTTTGACATAGTTTAATAGGGGTAATTTAAAGTTAATTGAATTGGAATAAGGAGGGATTTCCTTGATTGCTTTAGAGAGTAAGATTGAAGGTAAGATGGTCATCTACGGAAATGCACTGAAGCTATTTAAAGAAGCAGGCATGGATATAGGTGGCGGCTGGAAATACGATCATGGTATGTTTGACACGATTTTGTATCAGCGAGAAGAAACAACAATTTATTTAAGGGTTCCTTTTACAGTTCTGCAAGGTGAACTCGATTCACCCAATACGATTATTCGATTCCAAACACCATTTGTCATTAAACACGTTATGAATATCGGTTTGGACGATGAAGATAGTCCATCTATGACCGTTGCTGGATTGGAACAATTCCAGGCTCCACAGGACCCAGATGCCCCTATCGATAGACAACATGAGTTCGCGATTGACGCGCAGACGAAGCTCGATGAGATTGCTGAAGACGTCATGTTTGCTTCTATTTAAGAACGAGCCTACATACATTATTACTTCCATATGAAAACTGCCTCTCTTGCTAAATTGGCAGTTTTTTCATGGAGTTAACGCTTGCTTTGAGTTAGTTCATGAAACCTCTCTAATGCTTCCTGTTCATCAAATGTACTGAACCAGACATAGTCTTCCATATCCAATATTCTAAAATGTTGGCTTATCAGATTTTGCTGGATTCTAAAGTCTCTTTTAGTTTCTACTTCTTTCCACCAAACTTTCCCTCCAAGTGTCTTACCTTTCGGACGATCCAATCCATTGTGGGCAATTGTACGGATGACTTCTAATGGTGCATCTCCCAAAAGCGATTGGATGATTTCACTATCGGAAAATAATGCAACGATCGCTACAACTACTGTCCAACTAGCAGTTGTACGATTTTTTTCTATTTGAACAAGCGTTTTCTTGGATATGCCTAAAATAGATGCCATGGTTTCTTGTGAATAGCCAGCTTCTGTTCGGATGAGGATGGCACGGTGCGAGATTTGTTCTATAAGTTGTTCTGGATTCATGGGAACTCCCCCTATATATAATAGTGTAATACTACACTTATCGCGACAACTTTACAAAACAACTGTTTATCTAGGCAACTTGTTTGTCCCATTTCCGTCTTGTTACCAACGAACGAATGAGAAAATTGGGTACTTGGAAATGGAGCGATTCAGATGAAAAAGGGGAAACGTCTATTGTTTGTGATGATTATTGGTTTTTTCATGATTTTCGCATGGTGGTTCGCAACTGGCCATGCGATGAAAGAAGCACAAAATAAGCGAGCTGATGGGAATTATTCGATTGCAGTCGTCCTCGGTGCAAAAGTAAATGGAACGACACCTTCACTTGCACTCAGATATCGGTTAGAGGCTGCTCTTTCATATGCAGAAAGCCATCCGAATGTAACGCTCGTTCTTTCCGGAGGAGAAGGGGCCGATGAAGGCATTAGCGAAGCACAAGCCATGGTGAATTATTTATCAGCACAGGGGTTTCCTGAAAACCGCATGATTGTTGAAGACCAATCCACTTCCACATATGAAAACCTAGTCAACACTAAGAAACTACTTCCTCAAGATGTGACAGGTATCACGATAATCACTAGTGATTACCACTTAGCACGTGCCGGGTATCTTGCTGAAAAAGTAGGATATGACTGGGATGCCATCCCCGCCAAAACGCCAAAAGTAGTGGAAGCCAAAGTTCGATTCCGTGAGCGGCTTGCCCTATTGAAAACTTGGATTGTTGGGAAATAAATAAGGGAATCACCTTCTGTAAGATCGTTACACTTTCTCCTCCAGTAGATACTTCCTCACATTTATTTTTGCAAACGAGTAACGCCACTATAATTAAAACTTTCGAAAAACATATTCTCCTCTGAATTTTACTATGATAGTCTTAGGAAGTGTCACTAGTAAAAAGGGGAGGTATGGGCAATGCGCGTACTTACAAGATGGTCAAATACCATCATGGAAAGATATTTACCAGATCCGTACATATTTGTAGCAATACTCACACTCGTTGTATTTGGATTAGGTCTTGGGTTAACAGATTCAGGACCACTCGATATGGTCGTCTATTGGGGAGACGGTTTCTGGGGGCTACTTTCATTTACGATGCAAATGGTAATTGTGCTCGTGGCTGGACATGTTTTAGCAAGCAGTCCGCTATTTAAAAAGGGATTGAGCAGCTTAGCGAGTCTGGCGAAGTCACCGGGTTCTGCAATCATTTTAGTTACAGTTGTTTCTTTAATTGCCTGCTGGATTAACTGGGGATTCGGCTTAGTCATAGGTGCCCTGTTTGCAAAAGAAATTGCAAAGAAAGTTAAGACAGTCGATTATCGTTTACTGATTGCTAGTGCTTACTCAGGTTTCATAGTCTGGCATGGCGGGCTTGGTGGTTCAATCCCACTTTCCATTGCAACAGCTGACCATCCATTTGCAGACGTAATGGGAGTTGTTCCAACATCTGAGACTATCTTTTCTACGTATAACCTCATCATTGTTGGAATTCTTTTTTTAACACTGCCCATTTTGAATCGGTTCATGATGCCGAAACCGGAAGAAACGGTTGCTGTTGACCCGGCACTCTTAGAAGACGAACTTATTGTAGATGAAGTAACTGAACAAACACCTGCTTCACGCTTGGAAAACAGCTGGATTCTCTCCATGGTCATTGGTGCTATGGGGCTTGTCTATTTAGTTCATCACTTCGCAGTGAATGGTTTCGACTTGAATTTGAATATCGTAAACTTGATATTCTTCATATTAGGAATCATCTTCCACGGCACACCTAAACTTTTCCTAGCAGCAGTTGCAAATGCTGTAAAAACAGCTGGCGGCATTATTATTCAGTTTCCATTCTATGCTGGGATTATGGGCATGATGGTCACTTCTGGATTAGCTGGAGTTATTTCTGAAGGATTCGTTAATATCTCGACTACAGCTACATTCCCACTATTCTCATTCTATGCAGCTGGAATCGTTAACTTCTTTGTCCCCTCTGGCGGCGGACAATGGGCTGTTCAGGCGCCAATTATGTTGGATGCGGCTCAGCAGTTAGGTGTCAGCTATTCTAAAACTGCAATGGCAATCGCTTGGGGAGACGCTTGGACGAATATGATTCAACCGTTTTGGGCACTTCCTGCACTGGCAATTGCAGGACTTCGTGCTAAAGACATTATGGGCTACTGTGTATTCGTTCTTGTGCTCAGTGGCATCGTTATTAGTGTCGGTCTATACTTCTTCTGATTAGTTTCTGACATGAACAAAAAAGAGGCACCACTTCGTTCATAATCGAACGAAATGGTGCCTCTTCCTTTAGTCATCCTTTTAAGGATGACCCCCAATGATTGGAGTAGAACTACTCCGAAGGGATTAGCATGGAGGTCAACATTTGCGAACAAAAAGCGAAGTGTTGAGTGTACATCTTTGTACTGTTCAACACTCTCTTTAAAAACAGATTATTTTAAAAATTGTTCTTCAAAATATTTCAGTTGGTAATCTAAAGTTAGAGAATCGTTAAACATAAACGCGTTTCCATCCACTTCAATTACATGACCACTCTTCACAGCTGGCATTTCTTTATATAGTTCTGTCTCTTGATAGGAATTATCTTGGTCATTATATTTACTTACCACCAAGTAGTCCCCAACATAGTCAGATAATACTTCAGAAGAAATCATGTAGTATCCTTCTTTACTTGTCATTTCCTTTACTTTTTCAGGCATTTTCATACCCATTGCTTGATAAAGAACCTCCGTGCCTCTTCCCCAACTATTGCCGAGAATACCTATATCTTTATCGTAACTTTCCATTACAGTCACCGTTGAATTTTCACCAACTATTGCTTTAATTTCATTTCCTACAGTAGTTGCACGTTTTTTAAAGTCATTAATCCAGTCTTGAGCTTCTTTTTCTTTGTTTACCAATTTACCAATTTCTAAATGCTGTGTTAAATAATCGACTTTATTATACGTATAGGTTACAGTTGGGGCAATTTTTTTCATTCTATCTAGGTTATTATTATCACTGCCTCCAATAATTAAATCTGGTTTTAATTCAATAATTTTTTCTAGATCCTCATCTGAAACAGTTGTAACGTCTTTTAACTGATCTTTAAATAACGGACTTCCCTTAGACCATTCGTCCACCCCTACGATATTGATGCCAAGTGCGATTAAGTCACCTGCATTACCAGTTAAAACAACTACTCTTTTCGGATGAGCGGGTACTTCAATAGGTCCGCTTTCAGATTGATATGTATTTGTTTCACTTTCATTCTCTTTATTTGCATCCCCTGCCGCCTGATTCTTTGTGCTATTGCCACAGGCACTAATAATAAGAACGCACATTAACATGAATGGTATTATTAATTTTTTCAATTTATGATTCTCCTTTATATTTGTTATCATCTCTATCATCTTCCACATGATAATGATAATCATTCCCATTTAAAATAATAGTCTCCTTTTAATTTCTTGTCAATAGCTTCTTAAACTAAATTCCCCATTTCTACGGGCGTTTGCTCACAATATCCTGGACAGAGAATATTTTGGAGAACTATCAATCGTTCTATACGCGTGAAAATTAGATACAAAAATAGCCTTGTCAAAAACAATTTAACAAGGCTACTTAAACTATCTTCTTTTACAATGCTAATTTGTTGAAGTAGAAAATGGGCTCAACGCCAAAATCTGTTCTTGCAAATTTTCTAGACATTCACCATGCAGGATTGTAGCGGAAAGCGTCCGCCTGAAGCGAAAATCCTATAGAGATTATCTTGCAGTCAAGCACATGTTTTTGTGGAGAATCAGAAAATATCGTTAAAAAACTTCTTGATTGATTTCTTGTTTCCACAACAGAATTTCATTAGCAACTTTTTCAGGACAGTCCCAATGAAGGTGGTGTTGAGTGTTTTCTATACCTATTACTTTTAAAACTTTAATGCCTTTTTTAATTTCCTGTACTCCCGTTTTCCGGGCTGAATCTGTTGGTTCAATTGTGGCATGAAGTAATAAAACAGGACACTGAATACGGTCAAAAGTGGTTGAACAAGGTTCTTTATAGAATGCCTTAATGATTGCTAAAATACTGAAAACATCCGCCTTAAATACATAGTTATCTTTAACCTTTTTAAAACTAGTAGCTATTAACGAATCAAGATTTGTATCCCATTGCTTTGTTGTGTAACTTTGGTATTCTTTGGCCACTTCGTCCCAAGAACCATATATACTGGATTCAACATATTGCTTCCAATCTATCAAGGCTTTTTCCTCTGTCAGTCCATCAACATGTTCAGGAAAAGCAAATCCACCATCTAATAAAATAACGCCATTTACCTTGGCCTGCGACACTTTTGCTACGTGTAGGCAAATGTCTGCCCCCCACGAATGTCCCAACATGTAAAAAGGTTTATTCGTGATCTTTTGTATTACGTGATAAATACTATTTGCTAAAGAGGAAAACAAATAGTCCTCCTCCAGTTTAAGTGAGTCAGTTTCACCATGTCCTGGGTTATCTATAAGAATAAGATGAAAATCATTTATTAGGTATTCAATAAGCCCAGAAAAACTATTTAAATCACCAGTCATTCCGTGCAGACACACAAGTGAAGGAAGGCTGTTATCACCAATTTCACATCCGTGAAAAGTATTGCCATCTACAGCTATTTGAAACTTCTTCAATTCTATTCCTCCCCCACAATTTCACCTTTTTTGTTGTATTCTTTAATTTGTTTACTTCCAGCTAATATCCCGTTTGTTGAAGGACAAGCAATATCATGGTACCACATTTGTCCATATAACAAATGTCCTCTCTTATCATTTAAGAAAGGACGATCCGAGAGTCATTTCGACTTGTTGGATCGTCCTTTTTTATATTAGCTATTCAGATATTCTTTCACTGCTTGTGATACCACTTTACCTTCAGCGCTACCTGCTGTTTCTTTCATCATCTGACCAACGACTTGGCCCATAGAACTTTCTTTGCTAATCCCAAGTTTGGCGATGAGTTCTTTTACTTCCTCTACAGAAAGTTGCTTTGGTAAATAGTGCTCAATAATCGTGATTTTTTCAGTTTCTGCTGCAACAATATCTTCACGATTCGCTTTTTGACCTTCTTCTAGAGACTGTTTGGTTTGTTTAAGCTCACGTTGAACCACTTTCAACTCTTCCTCTTCCGTCAATTCACGCTTAAGATCGAGCTCTTGGTTTTGAATACCTGCTCGTAGTAAATTAATAACACCTTTTTTAACGGTGTCCTTTTCTTTCATCGCTGTTTTCATATCAGCCATTAATGTCTTTTTCAGTTCTGACATTTCAATCCCTCATTTCAGAAATTACGTTCTCTCCTAGTATACAAAAAAACTCTCGATACCACACTCACCATGCCTTCACGGTTACATTCCGGGAAAAAGAGTGGAAACTTCACTATCAAAAACTGCACAAAGAAGCTCGGACCAGGAATAGTCCGAGCTTCTTTGTGCTATTATCGCGCAAGTCTCTTTTCAACATCATCCACAATCTCTTGAACCGAGTTTCCCTTGATACTAACAATAGGGAAATCATATTGGTCTACATTGACATCACTCAATGCACGTATTACACCGAAATCATAACCACTTACTTTTTCGTCTGATTCAAACATTTTCACTTCATGTCCTTTTTCCTCAAGTGCTTGTTTCACATCATCAAATGGTTTTTCAACTGCAATTTTAGCCATTATACGTTCCTCCTCTTAATAGTATTGTTCATATTTTGCTAATACTCGTATCATTCCCTTCAGGTGTCAAACTAAACTTGTCCATTCTAAAGAACTCCCTATCCATTCACCTATATCACTCTACTATGACCTATTGACGAGGTTCATGTTCAATCGCATCGGGTATTCTTCTTAAGACGATTCGATAAGGAAGTGAGCCATTCTTGTTTGGGATTTCAGATTTAATCGCTCTTGTTATTTCAGCTTTTATTATATTGCCTGTTGTAGTGTTCATACGTGAATTTGGGTATTTGTCTGTTACTCTGCTGTTCGGTGTGAAAAACCCTAGAATCACAGTCGGCTCTGGCCCGAGAATTTTCAAATTCTGGATTTTTGATATTCGTAAATACTACCATTTGTACAGTTGGTTTTCATTCGATGATATTAAACGAAAGAGCAACTTTTCGTATATTATGATCTACGCTGCGCCGATTCTAGCAAATGTTGTCGTTGCTCTAACGCTGAATACTTTAATAGCGAACGGATTCTTACAAGACCAACTCAGGTTTTGGAATCGATTCATATTTTATGTGTTTTTCTATGTATTGTTCGATGCTATTCCTATGCTGATTACAAATGGCAAACCGAATAATGGAATGATTATCTACGAGCTCATCCGGTATGGTAAACGAGTTGACTATAATAAGGATGAAATTATTCCCTCTACGAAACAAGTAGATGAAGAGTACGAAGAAGAAATGAAAAAGATTGAAAAAATGCACGAGGAAATTGAACACTTAAAAGCAGGTAACGACGAAAACCCCACTCCAGAACCACAAGTTGTTGGGAATGAGATTCAAGAAGATTTCAAAGAAACTGCAGAGGTCAAGGCTAAAGAAGAGTTAGCAAATGAACATGAAGAAATCGAGAAAAAGGAAGGAACCTGAATTAGCAGGCTCCTTCCTTTTTTATGGTCTCACCATAATATGTTCTCCGTTCACATCACGTTCTTCAATAAATTTAAAACCTAGCTTCTCATACAGTCGAACCGCACCCTGATTTTCAGGATAGACGCTTAGGAAAATAGGTTGCTCACCATATTCTTGTATCACGGTTTCGATAAGTTTTTTCATGAAATCTGTACCAAGGCCTCGTCCTTGAAACTGTTCATCAATGAGCAGTCGGTCAATCCACAACCTTCCTTGTGGACCTTCCCCTTTGAAAAAACCATACATAGCAAATCCAACAAGTTCCTCGTTGGCATAGAGCCCAACTGGTTTAAATTCCTGCCATTCCAAAGAATCTTCCAGACATTCGTAAGGTGTTTCTATATAATCTTTTTGTGACTGGGCAACTTTCAATCCGAGGATTTCCCGATAGTTCGTTGCCGTTACGTCATGAATTTCTAGATTCACGACTATTCAACCCTTTCTGTTGCACCGCATAAGGAAATTATGCTTATGTGCATTACATCTGACTGGACGTCACTTCTCAACGTTAGGTTTCATACGTTCGTCTTCTATCCGAATTAGCTCAAATTCATCAGCCGTTTCAAGCAACATACTTAGAATAATTTTGTTTTCTAGAATAGGCTCACTCAATAATGAGGCATGTAATTGTTCAATTAACGCTGAATAAGACGTACCTGTTGACCAGCATGCCTCAATTCGTTCTAGTATCTCTACCGATTCTAGAGAGATTTCTTCATTCATGCCGTGTACTTCTTTCCACATCAGTAGTTCGTAGAGCGTATTGCTCACCAGTCTTCTTGAAGCAAATAATTCATCCGTTACATCTGTACCTGCTGCTTGTAGGTTAACACGCGCCCGCTCCTCAACCATCGTGCTAATGATTAACAAGTTTTTCATACTATGGCTACCGACCGCGGCATTCCCATTAATAGCGTCCTTCGCTTCTTTAAGCATTTCACTCAATATGTCATTCGACATTTTACCCAAATGGACATTTGCATCTGATAGTTTATACGGGAATACGAAACGATTGATGAGTAATGCAATGCAGACACCCGCTAATACCATGAATAGACGTTCAACTGTTAAGAACTGAGTTTCCCCAGTAATGAGGACAACCGAACCAATCGCAGAGAACGTTACTAAGATTGTGCTGTAACGATAGACTTTTACATAACTCATCAAATATCCGGCAAACAACAACAACCCTGTTCGTACTGTTGTGTTCTGGAAGATGGAGAAAATAATCCATACGAGAATGCCTCCAACGATCGTCGCAAAAATACGGTCTCGCATCTTTTTGTGGGATTGTTCATAAAACGGAATGATGACCGACAACACGGTGAACATCATCCATCTACCTTCTGCTAAATTGAAGAAGTCCATTAAGAAACCTGTAATTGCAATACCTGTCGCCATACGAATTGCATATGACATTTTTAGCGACGATACATGGTTTGGTGCTGAATTCAGGGTGAATTTCTTGAACTTCAATGGAATCTCTTCAATTTTACGAGTGATTTTACGTTTTTCAGGTGCTAATTGTTGGAGCGCGAGAAGACTATCCGTCAGGTAGTCGATATTGTTTAACAGTCTCAATTGCATGGAGGACTGCGGAGGATTTGTGCGATAGCTATCCATCACTTCTTCAGACGCTTTACTTAGTTCAGCTGCATCAATATCTTTTGAATCCTCTTCCACTGCTTTGGTTAAAATCATTCGCACATCTTGAATAACTTGGCCCTCTGCATGTCGTGGTTCTAATGAATCTAGAAGCGTATCAATTTTTTCAAGTGCAGCTGTGATATTTAATCGAAGTCTTCCCTCTTCAGTAAGGTAGTAATCCTCTTCGCGTTGGTCATAGATCATGGAACGAAGTGAGCCAATCGATTTCCGAATTGCCGTATCCACTTCAATGGTAACTTCTCCTGCAATCTTCTTATCGATTTTCTCGAGTAGAGAGCTGCAGACACTTTTGACAATCGGATCCCCATTTTTAGAGATTCGCTTACGATTCGCAATCATTTGCAATGCCATAATTGAAATAGCACCAACTACAAGGCCTGCTAAGCGAAGTGGTAATTCATCACCTGTTACCGGGGTAGCTAGTAGAAATAAGTATTGAAGTGAAAATGGTAAGTACAATGGATTTTTCAAGTTAAAAATCAGGGTGTAGCTGATGATGAACATCATCACAAAGTGGATTGGTACAGCTGTCCACACCGAGAATCCAGCAGCAAATGCGGCAACACCCGTCAATAAGTTTAATCCTGCGAATTTAATCGTGTTCTGTACTGGGTGGATAGTCAGGTCACGTTCAAGTAGCATGAGCATCGCTGTAATTGTGGAAACTCCTATCAAGATATTGTTTTGTCCAAACAATGCTCCAAATAGTAAAATGTACGCCATCATTCCAACAAACAAAAGAGTATTCCCTATAATTTTCTTCTTTGTCATCGATTCTTTCATTCCTTTTCAAATCCGGTAATTAGGGATCATGTTGTTTTTTTACTTTAACATTAAAACACTTTTCTCGCTATCAGATGCACTTGATACAATTTAAACAACTTCAGGACTTAAGACTTTTTACTTTTGCAGTACGGAAGTATCATCTTCAGCTTTACTGAAACTCTATTGAAAAAGAACCGTATTATACACAGCATACCCAATTAGGAGGCACTCTACATATGAAGAAAACTGTTCTTTTGCTACTTATACTTCTTTTACTTTCAGCCTGTAGTCCAGATAGAGATACTTTGCAGAAAGAAAACGCCGCTGACGCAAATGCAGCTAAAGAAAAATCAGAACAATCACGTAATAACGAAGAAGAAACTATACCACCTTCTTCTAAAGAAACTGCGGATAGCGAGACATCTGATGAAGACCAAGATGAAGACGGAGATTTGTATGCCTTAGCGAAAATACAAACGGTTGAGATTCCATCTGTCTATGACAAGGAGGGGAATTTTCCTGATAATCTTACCCAAGAAGAATATGAAAAATTATCCAAAGAACAAGGAATCGTCCGCTATGCACTTGACGATCATCCGATCAGAGGCATTACGAGTCAAGGCGGTAAAGTAACTAATGTAACTAATTTAACGGATGCTTTGATCGACATTTCAGAAAGTCGTGCTTATCAATTACCAGATTCGACAGTCCCTGAAGCCTATCAATTATTTTTACAAACACGAGCTGACGAATTCGCTAATACTCCAGATTCCCAATATCGTACATGGGAGGAAGCGACCAACCTAGAGCGAGGCATCATGCAAATTGTTCTTCTGATTGCCCCTTCTCTAAATGATCTTGGATACCTCATTGAGAATGACGAATTTGAACACCCTGTGTTTCCAATCATTCAAGAGGATTTTTTCAACCTTGGTTCTCCGACTGTTTTAGTTCCAGGACCACAGACCGGAACAGATCTGGCACTATTTGAGGAAATGATGAAAATGAAATCGATGTGGGAAGAACTCGGAAAATTTGAACACCCTTCCGAAAACAAGGAAGCGTTTGAAGAAGTGTACAAAACACTTCGTAGTGAAACAAATAACTTAATCGTTCGTGTCAATTACGCACTTACTGAGTAATGAACCAAAAAAAATCCCGCTTTGCACGCATTGTGCAAAGCGGGATTTTTTTTAGGCTGCATCAGCAGCTGCTACACGTTTTTCGGTTCTCGTAACAAGGAATATACTTGCTTCATATAAACCAATCATTGGTATTAGAATAATGAGCTGACTGAAGAAATCAGGTGGAGTAATGAGTGCGGATACAACTCCGAGGACTACATATGACCACTTTCTAACTTTTTTCATAGAACCTGATGTAAGAATCCCAATCGCGGAAAGAAATAACGCCACAACAGGTAATTCAAACAGTAAGCCGATCGGCATCGTTGTCAGTAAGAGAAAACGTGCATACTCTTGTGCTGAAACCATCACGTCAAAGTTCTTCTCACCAAGTGCGACTAAGAAAGTGTAACTTAGCGGGTTCACGATGTAGTAACCAAATGCTAATCCCGCTACGAACAATATTAGAATCGCAGGTGAGTAAAGACTTAAGAAACGACTTTCTCTTTCATTTAACCCCGGTTTCACAAACTGCCACAAAAAGTGACATAGAAATGGAACTGAAAGTCCAAATGCGAGTGCAGCTGAAATGGTTGTATAAAACGAAATAACTTCCATCGGACTTAAAACAATTAGCTTGTGCTCCCTTGTAACATAAGGGAACCAAACATTAATGGTACTGAAGGCGGCAATGAAGAACAGTAAGAAAACAGCAATACTTTTGATCAGCTGTTTCCGTAATTCACTTAAGTGTTCAACGAGATTGGATTCTTCTCCTTCATCGTCCTCTTCAACTACTACTTTTTCTTTTGACTTTTTTGGTGGAATATTCGTTGGATAACCGTTCTCATCCGTATAAGGCGTCAGTTCTGGTGTCTTCAGAACTTCTTCGTCAGCAGCATCAGACTTAGCTTCTACGGAGTTTTCTGCTGCTTTTTTATTGTTTTCATCCAATGAACTTAAATTTTCATCATTGCGATCGCTATTAGGATCCATCTTTTCACCTACTTCTCTATATCAGAAGGTTTTTTAGCTTCAGCTTTTTCATCATCGTCCATGATGTCTTTTGCAGATTTTTTGAATTCCGCGAGTGTCTTTCCGACTGCTGAACCAACTTCAGGCAATTTACGAGGTCCGAATAAAATAAGTACAATCACAAGAATGATAATTAGCCCTGGTACTCCGATAGCTGCTAAATTCATGTCTTTTATCCCCTTTCCAATTTGAAAGACTACCGCCTAGTTGACGGTGCAAATGACTAGTTACAGCAAACCGCAGTTCAAGTGGTCGACCATTGCTGCTGATTTCTAACCACCATTGTTAGTAACGTGCCCTACTCCAAGGCAAAAGAGATAGTTGCTTCCTAATTGTCCCTTGTTAAGGAATAGGTACCTTGATTTGAAAAGAATTTTCTAGGCTCTTTGCACGTATGCAAGGAGTTTGTCATAGCGATGGATGCAGGTTATTTCACATCCTCAGTTATATCCCAATCCCATAACAAATAATCGAAGGCAAAATTTTTTTACTGTGAACTTGATCATACAGCTAACTGCTAGTCAGCAATATCTATAGTATATCCTGTTAGCTGTTTGCGAAAACACTATAGAAAACTAAAAATTCCATGTCGAACATTGTCGATAAGACACTTTATTTTAACAAAGCACAATAGAGCGGTCAATAATTACTTCGGATTAGGAAATAATTACTTTGAAATACCCACTCTGTTATTCTTGAATGTTTTTGAATGGTTTTGGAATGTTTTGATTGATATCAGAATACTCTAGGTTTATGATGGAGATAACAAGATTGGTTAAGGAGGGATTCCGATGTTAGAAACCGAACGTCATCATCTTATCTTGAAGATGTTACAACACAATCAAACTGTACGCCTACAAGACGTAGCGACTGAGACAGGTTCTTCAGAGTCAACTATCCGACGGGATTTAATAGAATTGGAGCGCCAAAAGAAACTGAAACGAATTCACGGTGGCGCAGCAAAGCTACAAGGAAAATTACAGGAATCTTCGATGTCTGAAAAAACATCTAAAAACCTTCAAACAAAACAACAAATCGGTCAAGCGGCCGCTGCACTAATTGAAGAAGGCGATACCGTCTATTTAGATGCCGGTTCTACCGTGTTTGAAATGATTCCCTTTCTTCCACCATCAATCATTGTGGTGACAAACGGAATCTCTCATACAGATGCCCTACTTACACGTGGATGCAAAACGATTCTCACGGGCGGCATTGCAAAACCTTCCACCAAAGCTTTAATTGGTAGAGGCGCTGTTCATAGTCTGCAACACTACCGGTTTGATAAGTGTTTTTTAGGTGTCAACGGCATTCATCCGGATTATGGATTTACCACACCTGATGAAGAAGAAGCACAAATAAAAGAACTGGCGATTCAATTATCAAGAGAAGCCTATATTTTGGCGGACCATTCCAAATTTCAAGAAGTTGCCTTTGCGCAGTTCGCAGACTTAACACAAGCAATCGTTGTAACAACAAGTGAGAGTTCCGAATCTTTACAAGCATTTCCAACTAATACGAAATTGAAGGTGATGGACGTATGATCTATACAGTGACATTGAATCCTTCACTGGATTACTTACTAACTCTCGATTCCCTTTCACTTGGTGCGTTAAATCGTTCAGCTTCAGATCACTTTTTAGCTGGTGGTAAAGGCATTAATGTCTCACAAGTATTGACGACGTTAGGTGTTCCTAGTAGCGCTCTTGGTTTCACTGGAGGGTTTACTGGACAGGAAATTGAGCGGTTACTCCAAAAAGCTGGCGTTTCTACAAATTTCATAGTTGTCGAGGGAGAGACACGGGTGAACGTGAAATTACGGGCTGCTGAAGAAACAGAAGTGAATGCTGCTGGACCTACTATTGACTCTCTCCGCTTTGAAAAATTGAAAGCCCAAGTCAAAAACTTAGGAATCCATGATGTACTCGTACTATCTGGAAGTATCCCTTCTTCGCTTCCTGAAGACACCTATGAACAATTTGCACGGTTATGCAGCAAGTCAGGTATTCGTTTTGTCGTCGACGCTGAAGGGGCTTCTTTGTTGAAGACCTTACCCTACCGTCCGTTTCTCATTAAACCGAATCATCATGAACTGGGTGAGATGGTTGGTGCTGAAGTAAACTCCTTACAAGATGCAGTAAAACATGCAAAAACACTTGTCCGCCTTGGTGCCGAACAAGTAATTGTGTCTCTTGCTGGCGATGGTGCGGTGTACGTAAGCGAGTCTATTTCACTCATCGCAAATGCACCTAAGGGCACAGTTCAAGGATCTGTTGGAGCTGGAGATTCGATGGTTGCAGGATTTCTCGCGGCACTTGAAAAAGATGAACCTATTGAACAAGCATTTAAACTGAGTATTGCTTCCGGTAGTGCCACGGCGTTTTCCGATTGTTTGTGTACACAACAACAAGTTGATGCGTTGCTACCTCAAGTCGTAGTGACACCATTAGAAGGAGGGAACGAACAATGAGAATTACCGAATTGTTGACAGCTGATACAATTTTACTTGGACTGCAAGGAACTGATAAGCCCTCAGTCATCGATGAACTGGTCAATGTGCTCGATCGGGCAGGCAAACTGAATGATCCACGCGCTTTCAAAGAAGCCATATTAAACCGAGAGTCTCAAAGCACTACTGGTATTGGTGATGGGGTCGCTATTCCCCATGCTAAAACAAGTGCTGTAAAAGTGCCCGCCATCGCATTTGGACGATCTGAGGTCGGCGCTGAGTACGAATCTCTGGATGGTCAACCTGCACATTTATTCTTCATGATTGCCGCTGAAGATGGCGCCAATCGAATGCATTTGAAAGCGCTAGCACGGTTATCGACGGTTCTTATGAATGAAGATGTGCGTAAACAGCTGCTCGCGGCTTCATCGAAGGAAGAGATTTTGTCCCTGATTGACGCACACGACCAGCCAGATGAAGAATCCTCTCCTGCTACACCACCACCCTCGGTGGATTCATCTAAACCGTATGTAGTCGCTGTAACTGCATGTCCGACAGGGATCGCGCATACGTATATGTCTGCGGATTCACTGAAAAACAAAGCTGCGGAACTTGGAATCCCATTCAAAGTTGAAACGAACGGATCGGGTGGCGCTCAAAACGTGTTAACTGCTGAGGATATTGAACGTGCGACGGCTGTCATTGTTGCGGCAGATACGAATGTCTCGATGGGACGTTTTGCTGGAAAACATGTCATTGAAGTTCCTGTTGCGGAAGGAATCCGGAAACCGAAGGAATTGCTAGACCGTGCAGTGAAACAAGATGCACCTGTTTATAAAGGTGGTTCAGATGGTGCTTCAGAAGCTGGCGATGAATCACCATCGTCTAAAGGAATTGGGTCTACGATTTACAAACATTTGATGAGTGGTGTGTCGAACATGCTTCCTTTTGTAATAGGTGGCGGAATTCTCATTGCACTCGGATTCTTGTTCGGACCGAATTCATCCAATCCAGATGATCCAACTTATAATTCGTTTGCAGCTGCCTTGAATCTCATTGGTGGCGGGAATGCATTTGCGTTAATGGTTCCTGTTCTAGCTGGATTCATCGCTCTCAGTATTGCAGATCGACCAGGATTTGCCCCAGGTATGGTCGGTGGATTAATGGCTGCTACAAGTGGAGCAGGGTTCCTGGGCGGAATTATTGCCGGATTCCTTGGAGGCTATTTAGTTGTCGGTTTGAAAAAATGGCTCTCATCGCTCCCCCCTTCTCTCGATGGGATCAAGACGATTTTACTGTATCCATTACTTGGAATCGCGGGTACAGGGCTCATTATGCATTATGTAGTGAATACGCCATTTAGTGCACTCAATACTGGTATTTCCAACTTACTGACTGGTCTTGGAACAGGTAACGCGGTCTTTCTCGGAATTGTCCTTGGTTTGATGATGGCAATCGACATGGGCGGACCTATTAACAAAGCGGCTTACTTGTTTGGTACAGGATTACTCGCAAGTGGCGTGTATGAACCGATGGCAGCGATCATGGCGGCTGGCATGGTTCCCCCTTTGGCCATTGCGATTTCAACAACTGTATTCAGAAACAAGTATTCTCTTCAACAGCGAGAAGCCGGTAAAGTGAATTACATTATGGGCTTGTCTTTCATTACAGAAGGAGCCATCCCATTTGCTGCAGCGGATCCACTCCGTGTCATTCCATCTGTGATGGCCGGTGCTGGTATTGCTGGTGGTCTGTCGATGGCTTTCAATATTGGATTGCGGGCTCCACACGGTGGACTTTTTGTTTTCCCACTCGTGGAAGGCAGTTGGATGCTATACTTGCTTGCAGTGATTATCGGTTCAATCGTGTCCGCTATTTTACTGGGACTTTTGAAGAAACCAGTTACGTCTTAAACTGAAAAAAGCCGACTTCGCGTGTTGCGGAGTCGGCTTTTTCTGTTAAACAGGACGTATTGTAATCTCGTTGACATTGACATAGTCCGGCTGAGTCACAGCATAGACAACTGCTTTCGCGATGTCTGCTGTTTGAAGTTTCTTGCGGTCGCCCCAATCGTATTGTTCACCTAATCGAGTGTCGACCATTCCAGGTGAGATGTTGGTGACGCGGACACCTGTTTTTGCGAGTTCTTTTTCGAGTCCCATAGAGATTGCACGTACTGCAAATTTAGTAGCGCTATAAACTGTACTTGTTTTCGTCACTTCTGTTGCAGAAACAGAGGCGATATTAATAAGATGGCCGGCACCTTTTTCAAGCATAGATGGCAGAACAGCATTGATGCCGAACAAAACGCCTTTTATGTTCACGTCAATCATTTGCTCCCATTCTTCCGTTTTACCGGAACGTACTTCCGCAGTAAGTACTTGCCCCGCATTGTTGACGTAAATATCGACGCCGCCAAATGCATCCTTCGCTTTAGTAGCGAGTGCTTCTACGTCTGATTGGCTAGATACGTCTGTCTTCACAACAAGCACTGAGCCGCCGTCATTTTGTAGTTGTTTTGCTAATTCATTTAATTTTTCTTCGTTGCGTGCGGCAAGAACAACGTTTGCTCCCTGTTCCGCAAGTTCCTTCGCAATACCTGAGCCAATCCCACTACTTGCCCCTGTAACAATTGCCGTTTTCCCTATCAATTGTTTCATCCAAAATCCCTCCTACTAGTCTTTGAAGTGAGTGTATCATACCCTACAGACACGAGCTTGATTGAGGATTTTTGGTGCTGTTCATCAAAAAAAGAACCGTTTCCTATTGGAGACGGTCCTTTTTGCTTCACAGTATATAATTCCCTACAATTCCTGCAACAACGCCTAGCACAACGACAGATACACTGACGAAGACAAGTACGCGTTTCGGGAATGACTTTGAAACGAGTAGTAATGATGGCAAACTGACTGCTGGCAATGTTAACAACAACGCCGCTGCTGGTCCACCACCCATACCATATGCCATGAATGTCTGGATGATAGGAATTTCTGCAGCTGTCGGAATGACGAACAACATACCGCCAATTGCAACAAGCACTAGTAAAAGAATTGAACTTCCAGTCGCTTCACCCAATTGCGGGAACAACCAGCCTTTCACTGCCCCCATCAACAAAACAGATAGGAAGTACGCCGGTAATATGAACAGAGTCATTTTCCCTAGGCTCTTAAGCCAGCGCATAAGGAACGAACCTTGTTCTTCTTCAGCCGCTTGTTGCAATAGTTTTTCCGTATCTACCGGGTTTACAGCAGGTGCGAAACGATTCGCTAGATAACTCACGCCAAACGTCAAAATAAGTCCAAACACTAACCGAAGCGCTGTGAATTTCCACGACAACACAAATGTCATGAACACAAGTGCCGCTGGATTTAAAGTTGGATTTCCTATCCAAAATGCAAGCGCTGCACCAACAGAAACATTCTTTTTGCGAAGTCCTACGGCTACGGGGGCTGCACAACACGTGCACATCATCCCCGGCACTGCAGCAAGTCCGCCAGCAGCTGTACTTGCAAACGAAGTTTTACCAAGTACACGGATGAGCCAATTCGCTGGAAGAAGTACTTGCAATAATGAGCCTAAGAGAATTCCGAGTACTGCAGCTTTCCATACAGCAGCAAAGTACGTTACTGCATAATCCCATGCCCCTGCAAAAGAAGCGGATTCTGCTTTACCAGGATCCGATCCTAAGATTGAATCCCCTATGGAATGTGTAGAAAAAGCAGTGATGCTTTTGTCCAAATATGGCATCCATTTGACGTAAGTAAGACCAATGATAGCAATTGCTAAAAAGGTTAAACTATATAGAAGAACTCTTTTAGAGTGACCTTGGTGATGTGCTTCTGTCTTATTCATAATATAACCTCCAGTAAAAAATGAACAACTGAATAATTATATCACTAATCGCAACCTCATGCTTTTAAAATTATTAATCGAAAACTCCAACATTACTGTTTCCAGAAAAAATATCTTGTACAACTAAATTTCTTCTGGTAGGATAAAAACAATTAAATTGCTCCTTTAACACGGTCCAGAGAGGCCGGAAAGGGTACCGGATTGTGAGACTGGCTTCTGCTGCGTCTCATGTGATTTGTCGTACTTTGCCCTTACTGTCCTCTTAGACGGTGAGGGCATTTTTTGTGCACATTTAACTACTGCGCACTCTTTTAATTAGCGTTCTGTGAGACGCAAAAAGAGGATGGCAATCGCTGTGAATAACGGTTCCATTCTTCTTACGTTGAGCAACACCCTACAATAGGAAGGCGGAACTTACGATGAATTATCAAAAGAAAACGGTGGTGGCTTCGGTCGCTGGTCTTACCCTGGAAGGCATGGATATTATGTTCATTTCCTTCGCAATGACGATGATTATTGCGGACTTTGGCATCGACTTTGCAACAGGCGGTATGATCTCGTCTGTCACGAATATCGGTATGCTAGTCGGAGGTGTGCTCTTCGGGATTTTGGCAGATAAATTTGGACGCGTTAAAGTGTTCACCTACAGTATTCTATTGTTCGCAATTGGCACAGCCCTCACTGGACTTGCTACGAACATTGAACAAATTTACATCTATCGCTTCATCGCTGGACTTGGTGCTGGCGGAGAGTACGGAATCGGTATGGCGCTCGTTGCTGAAGCATGGCCGAAAAACAAACAAGGCCGCGCATCTTCATATGTTAGTGTTGGGGCTCAATACGGTGTAATCTTAGCTGCTCTGCTAAGTGCGCTTATTTTACCAGCGTTCGGTTGGAGAGCATTGTTCTTCGTCGGAATCATCCCAGTCATCTTCGCATTCATCGTGCGTCGTAATTTAGACGAATCTCCTGAATGGCTCGAATCTCAGAAATTGAAAAAAGCCGAAAAGAAAAAAGAGAATGCAGGGAAACTTCGTTTGCTCGTTGCTTCTCCTCGGATTGCTTTCACCACCGTTACACTCGCAGTGATGGCGACTGTCCAAATCGCAGGTTACAACGGCTTGATGATTTGGCTGCCATCAATGTTGCAACAATCACAAGGACTATCCGTTTCAAGCTCTGCTCTCTGGACGATTAGTACAGCGGTCGGGATGATTGCAGGAATGCTCGTCTTCGGGCAAATTATGGACAGACTTGGTGCGAAAAAAGCATATGGCCTTTTCTTAATCGCATCGGCAATAGCTGTGTTCCTTTACAGCTATGCAACAGGTAGCGCTGGTGTATTGATCGGCGGAGCAATCGTTGGGTTCTTCTCTAACGGGATGTTCGCAGGATACGGTGCCTTGATTAGCAGTTTCTACCCGGTTGAAATCCGCAGTACCGCGACGAATACAATTTTCAACTTCGGGCGTGCTGTCGGTGGATTCTCACCAATACTAGTCGGGTACATCTTACAACACTATGATATGACTGCCGCGATGATTTATCTTGCAATCCTGTTCTGTGTCTCGTTCATCTTCATGTTGACACTGTCACATACACAGAAAGAAAATCCATCTAGTGTAAGCACACCTGCTGTTGACTTGATTTAATTCAAAAGTAAAAGCCGCCCCTCAATCGGGGCGGCTTTCTTCTATTATATAGAGATTACTTTGCGAGCGTCAGTAGCATCTCACGAATGGTCTTACAAGCAACAGCAGTCGAAGCACCTGACGGATCGTATTGTGGAGACAGCTCAACGACGTCCGCCGCAACGATGTTTTCAAGTGTTTGAAGGTGTCCAATCGCCGTAAGTAATTCTCGATACGTAATGCCACCAGGCTCAGGTGTACCGGTTCCAGGAAATGTCCCAGGATCTAACACATCCAAGTCGATCGTTACATATACAGGAACGTCTTTCAATGAGTTTACTACTTCAGGCAACGTCTCGAGTGTGAACTTTTCCAAGTGTGTATGCGTCTTTGCCCAGTCGAATTCACTCTTCAAGCCAGAGCGGATTCCGAACTGGAAAATCCGTCCGTCGCCAAGGAAGTCATGGCAGCGACGAATAACGGATGCATGCGAGAGCGGTTCTCCCATATAGTCTTCACGTAAATCAGTATGTGCATCAATATGGATTACGTGAAGATTTGAGAATGTGTCATAAGCGGCTCTGATAGATGGCAAGCTCACTAAATGCTCGCCACCGATCATGAGAAACTTCTTACCATCTCCTAATACTTTACCGCTGTATGTTCCGATTTCTTGAAGGGCACGCTCCGTATTCCCGAAAGGTAATTCCAAATCACCGCCGTCGAAAACGCAAGCATCTTCTAGGTTTTTATCCAAATAAGGGGAATATGTCTCTAAGCCATACGAATCCGGACGAATCGCTTGGCCGGCAAAACGAGTACCAGGTCTGAAACTTGTCGTCCCGTCAAATGGAGAACCGAATAATACGATTTTCGCTTCTTCGTACACTGTTTCACAACCGATGAATGCGTTCGTACTCAATGCATTATTCTTCATTATCAAGCGCCTCCACTACATAACTCGGTAATGCAAATGCTCCGTGATGAAGATCTGTATTGTAATACTTCGTCTTCAAACCGATTGAGTTCCACACGTCTGCATCTGCATCCTTTAATGGATCGAGCGACTTCGAAGCGAATCCGAATAGCCAGTGACCCGATGGATACGTCGGCATATGGTATTGATAGACCCGTGCTACAGGGAAAATTTCTTTAATCTTCGTACGTGCCTTCTTCATGTTCTCCGCATATTCGGAGAAATAAGGTGACTCGTGCTGGTTGATCAAAATCCCTTTGTCATTCAACACACGATAACATTCTTTGTAAAATGCTGTCGTGAATAACCCTTCTCCTACTGAAATCGGGTCCGTTGAGTCAACGAGTATCAAGTCAAACGAAGCGTCCGGCGCGTTTTGGACATAGGCAAGCCCGTCGCCAAAAGCGAGTTCCATGCGCGGGTCTTCTTCCACACCTGCTGCTGTAATTGGTAGGTACTGTTGGCACAAACGGAATACTTTCTCATCGATTTCAGCAAGTACGACTTTTTCCACTCCAGGGTAGCGCAATACTTCACGCGCAGTCCCCCCGTCTCCTCCACCGATCACGAGCACTTTCTTAATATCTGGATTCGTTGCGAATGCCGGGTGAACAATCATGTCATGATAGATGAATTCGTCTTTTTCATTGACCATCATCAACCCATCTAGTGTGAAAAACGTACCGAATTCCTTACCTTCATAAAAATCAATCTGCTGGAACGGTGACTTTTCACTGTGCAGGTGTTTTTCATACCCGATAGAAAACTTGCAGTCCTCGCTCCATTGTTCTGTATACCAACTCATGCGTTTACACCTGCCAATACAGGTTTCACAGTTACTTCTTCAATCTCTTTTTCTGCAAACTGACGAATCTTTTCGACCATGCCACGTGGCACTTCAAATGACTCCACCTTTTTCGCTTGCAGCTTTTCTGCCAAATAATCTGCCGCTTTCCATGGGCTAACAGAATCACCACATGTATAGACATCTACAGAAGCAAAACCGTATTCCGGCCACGTGTGAATCGTAAGGTGAGATTCCGCGATGATCACGGCACCCGATACTCCGTATGGATTAAAATGATGGAACACCGATTCAACGATGGTAGCTCCTGAATAATCTGCTGCCTCTTTCATGAACTGCTCAATCACTTTGTTGTTCTCTATAATTTCACTCGGGCACCCATAATATTCAATCAACACGTGGCGTCCTAGCGCCGATAATTCTAAACTCATCGTTAATATCCCCCTTTTACGACAGTCACGCTGCCTGTTTGTTTTGACCCTGATAACACACTTCCGAATGCTTGTTCATAGTAGGTATAGTGCTGGATTACTTCACATGTAATCCGTTCACCGGGAATGACTAATGGTATTCCTGGTGGATAAATCATCAATGTATCTGCACTAATACGACCAATCGCATCATCAATCGCAATCGTCTCTTGTTCTGCATAATACGCTTCTCGTGGTGTCATCACGAGTTCATTGACAGAATCCACAACCGTCCATGCAGAGTGGAGAACGTGCGATTTTGTGTAGGTTCGTTCTATATCCAGCAAAGCTGCTGTAAGACGTCCGATTGAGATTTCTGTATCCGCGGGTGTGATTACCGCCATGACGACGTACCCTTCCGCAAGCTCCATCTGTATGCCGTATCGTTGTTTTAATAGTGAATAAACTTCAAAACCAGTCAGCCCGAGACCATTCACCCGAATCACTAATTTCGTCCAGTCCTGTGACTGCAGAAAACGAGTGCTGACATTTTCATTTTTCAGTACTTCATAATGCGCACCTAATTCGATTGCTTCAATTGCCTCGTTTACAATTGGCTTCAGTCGTTGAAACGCCTCGGCTCCGTGTAGGACAAGTTCTCTGCGGGCTGCATCTAGTGAGCTCATAAGTAAGTAGTTAGCGCTTGTCGTTTGCAGCATGCCGGTTACTTTCCGCACTTTATCTGCAGAAATGCGATTGCCTTGAAGCAATAAAAGTGAGCTTTGCGTTAGCGAGCCGCCCGTTTTATGCATACTCGTTGTAACCAGATCTGCACCTGCTTGTATTGGATCAATCATTTTATCTAAAACTTTTAAATGTGCACCGTGTGCAGCATCGACTAATACAGTAACGCCTGCTTCATGAGCCAATTCACAAATTGACTCCAGATCAGTCATCGTTCCAAAATACGTCGGATACGTAACTAGCAATGCTTTGGTAGTTGGATGTTCACGTAATGCTTGTGCGACGTTTTCAACTGAAACGCCATGTGAAATCCCAAAATGATCATCCACTTCCGGTTGCATGAAGGCAGGAATGACACCACTTAAGATCATTCCGTCAATGACCGACTTATGGCAGTTTCTTGGCACAAGAAGTGTCTCCCCTGGTTTACATGTTGCTAGAATCATCGCGTGGATGCCAACAGTTGTGCCGTTGACTAGAAAAAATGCATGATCCGCACCAAAACTTTGTGCTGCTAACTCTTGTGCATCTTTAATGACCGATTTCGGATGGCTTAACAAGTCCAGCTCTGCCATTGAATTGACATCCATTTTAAGCGCCTGTGCTCCAATTGCATCTCGAAACGGAGTGTTCAATGCACCCATTTTGTGACCTGGTACATCAAACGACACTGTTTCAGAATTCGCAAATCGGACAAGCGCATCAAATAGCGGCGCATCCGTTTGGAGAAGTGTTCTTGTTGGAACTGTCGTCTCTTTGACGATGTTCATCAGCACCCGGCTCCGACTGTGTCATATACAGATTGCGTTAATGCATCGACTTTGTCTGTCCGCTCCCACGGCAAATCTAGTTCCGTACGTCCAAAATGTCCATATGCAGCCGTTGCTTGATAACGAGGAGTCCGTAAATCAAGCATGTCTATAATTCCTGCAGGCGTCAGATTGAATACTTCACGTACAGCACGAAGCAATTGTTCGTCTGCGGCATTCCCTGTCCCGAACGTATCGATAGCAATACTGATTGGTTCACTTACACCAATTGCATAAGACAGCTGAATTTCACACTTCTTCGCAAGCCCTGCTGCGACAATGTTTTTAGCTACATATCGAGCAGCATAAGCTGCAGAACGATCGACTTTTGTGCAGTCTTTACCAGAAAACGCACCGCCGCCATGACGAGCTGCGCCACCATACGTATCGACGATAATTTTTCGTCCTGTTAGTCCTGCATCTCCATGAGGACCACCTGTTACAAATCGGCCAGTTGGATTGATCAGTACACGAATCGGTTCAGGTAATTTGAATTCTTTCACCGTACTGAAGATAATTTCTTCTTTCACGAATGCTTCGAATGCTTCTTTGTCAAAATCTCCATCATGCTGGATTGACATTAAAATCGTATCGATTTTCGGAGTTTCTTTCGATGTATAGTCAATTGTTACTTGTGATTTCATATCCGGACGAGCCCATCGGAATTGTCCATTTTTACGGAGGATAGATGCTTTTTTCACAAGCGCGTGTGCGAGTTCCACCGGTAATGGCATGAATCCTGCTGTTTCATCTGTTGCAAATCCGAACATCAAGCCCTGGTCACCGGCACCGATTTCTTTCGTATCACTCGACGTATCCACGCCCATTGCGATATCCGGTGATTGCGTGTGTACAAGTACTTGAACGTTGCAAGTGTTGCCATCGATTCCTAATTCGTCGTTCGTATACCCAATGTCAATTAGCGTTTGACGAGCGATTTTTTCTATATCCAACGCCGCTCCTGTTGTGATCTCTCCACCAACAATTACAGTGTTTGTTGTCGTAAACACTTCACACGCAACCCTAGAAAATGGGTCCTGTGCAAGCGCTGCATCCAAAACTGCATCCGAAATTTGGTCAGCAATTTTGTCGGGATGCCCTTCTGAAACTGACTCTGAAGTAAATAAAATCTTTTCAACCAATTAAATCCGCTCCTTACAAAAAATGTGTTTTGGAGCACAAAAAAAGCTCTCCTACAACCTAAGGAAAGCTTCGATCTGCATCAGCTGCTTATCCTCTTATTGTTCACAGTTCCATCACGAAACTGCGCTCAGGTTGGGCGCCCTATCCAGAACAATACACTGAATGGGTTTGCCACCGCATCGTCGACCCCTCGTCTCCGCGGCTACTAATAAGAATGACTTTATTCATGCTGAAAACAATAGTAAAGGATTGTGTTTTTCATGTCAATATATTTTCAAAATTTAATTGAATGAAAATTAAAATGGTTAAATAGTGTTATAAATTTATATATGAAATATGGCCAATTAGGCTAGTTCTGGAATCATGATTCTATTATTGGTAGACTATAAATCAAGGAATTCAAATCATTCTGAAAGGTGGTCAAGATCTAGTGAAATTGATTTTTATGATTTCCGCATTCCCACTAACCATACTCATTGTAGGAATTGCAGGGATTATACTGTATAAGAAGACCCTTCGCCAAAAAAGTTGGTTCGATGGTCTTAAGTTAGAATTCGAATCTGTGAACTGTCCACATAGAAAAACAATTCCTTACGCAGATACATTCGGTATTTCGTTCAAAAGGAAAGAAACGAGAGTGAAGAAAGTTGTTCTGAACAAATCAGAAATACGTAAAAACGTTACTTACCGACTCTTCTGCGAATCCTGCCACAAAAAGCGCTCCTTCCATCTGATTGAATCACCCGAAGTGAGTGCCTATCAAAAGCACAAGATCCTCTATCTCTTAGGGACATTTGCGGCCATTTTTCTTGTATACGGTGTCATTATCGCTCCTGTTCTTACATTCGTTTCTAAATTGTTTAATCTTTAATGAAAAAAGTAAATCCCATTGCAGTTACGATACCAAAAATTAGTGACCATAACGCAATACTGACTGCCATCCAAATGATTGTCTTCCGTTTGGAAGCCCCAAAAAGAAGAGCAAAAAAGGCAGCGATGTGTGTGCCAATGAGAATTGGCCCGGCCAATGCGAGTCCGGCAACTCCGTATTTATCCATAATCTTTCTTCCTCTGAGTTGTCGTTTGGACTCCCCTTCTGTAGATTCTCCTTTTCGACTTCTATACCAGTGTTCAATTCGCTGGTATAGGATGATAAGTAGGAGTACAGTCAACATATTCCCTGCAAACGCTAAAAGAATCACCCAGAACGGGGACAATCCTCGGACAATCCCGACCGGAATGACGATTGCAATTTCAAGCGCGGGTACTGCTGCCCCTAAAAATACTAGTATGTACTCAATCATATTTTCTCCTTCCTAACTTACAAGACCTTGCTTTCTTCATTCAATTTTTTGTAGGGTTCCTCTACCTCCACACACTCATCCGCTCTGATTTGTCTTGGAAAATGGCTGACATTGCAGCAAGTCTCGCAACCAGCAATTCTTTCCGACCTTCAGGAGTTCGTGTGTAGGTCAAGCTTGCGTGATCCACATGATGATTCCATTCTTTCAAGAAAAACTCTGCATATTCTTTTTTACGACCAATTTCTTCAGGAACTGAATGGAAATCACGTCGTTGGATGAAAAGAAGTTTTGACTTACGTACTAACAAATACCTCGGATTCTCAATTGGGTCAAGTAGCTCTTGCATCGCCTTTAGGAAAATCGTCTGTTCGTGAATCGTCCCCTGATCCAAACTGCAAGACACAGATTCTCCTCCCTCTGTACGAATACGATTTTCTGTCAACGGAATAGAAAGTAATCCAGCATGAAACAGTGTCGTATAGACGGCAGTCGCAGCTTGAATCATACTTCGTTCAAGCGAACGATGTCGGATCATCGCTTTTCCTGACTTCCACAAATACGGAGACGCTAATACAATTCCAACTAGAAACGCGATCAGCAACCGTTCTTCCGATATATTAAAAGGGAATGGCCCCATTATTTCTCGAGCAGTCTCAAAAAATACCGCCGCTCCAACAATAACTAGCGATTTGACAGTCGCTGCGTAGACCAAAGGTTTCGGAACTCTCTTACGTTTTGTAACTAGTTCTTCTTTCCGTTCTCCACGTTCCGCATTTCCTACCGCCTGCTGCCATCTTCGTCGTAATGATGTCCGATTCATGGCTCGCTGAAGCGTCGTATGATTTTGTAACTCTACAATACTCCCGGAATCAGGGTTCTTCGCCAAATGGAGTCTCTCGATACCAGATGAAATGCGAGGAAGTTCAGCATCCAATCCTATTAACGAATGGAAACGTCTCTCAAGGGCAATCTTGTCTGGCCCCCCTGCCTCCATGACTGGTTGAATACACACTAAATGCCAGATAGCAGCAGTTTTATCTGGATTTCCTGTTTGGGTCCGTATGGCACGCCCCCTCATTTGATTGCTTAGCATATAACTTCCTACCGTCGATGCTATGACAAGTGAATTGATGGCAGGCGCATCCCACCCTTCACCAAGAAGCGCTGCTGTACCGATTAGCACTTGAATTTCACCTCTAGTAAACACTTCTGTCATTAGGGATGTTACTTTTTGTCGATTAGAACCTACGTCAATCTGTAAGTATTCTTCATCCTGCACTAATGGTACTGAAGAAAGTTCAACCCCACTGTTCAGAGCAAGATCAGCAAGTGTCGGCCATGCTGTGGCTGGAATAATGATGAGCGATCCCGTCAAGACACCTAGACGCGTGTCTGAACCAAATGTCCTCCGCAGTCTTTCAAAAATAGGTGCACCCCCTAGACGTACGAGCGGTTTTTCATCATCTACTGTTGTCGGTAGGTCCTCTTTATGGATGTAATCTGTCAAGATCACTTGTCGTAGAGATGATCCTAACTGCCCTGTTTCAAACGAAACAATCTCTTCGATACTTTTTAGTTTTGTCACGCTCTTTACAAGAGTTTGCTGGATGGTATGGCTCGAACGAAGAGAAACCGTTCGCCGTTCAATCGCACCAATTCTGGATAATTCCAGTCGGACCGGCTTCAAAACAGGATGATCACCATCATAATATGAATCCTTATACAGAAGACCATTCAATAATTCTTCAAGCCATACGAGTGAAAACTCGGGGATATTCTTTTCATCCCCTCCGATAATCTCGAGTCCCATCTGCCACCCTTCACTTCCTGCATTTCTTAAAAACAACAGCAAACTCGAGTAATATGCAGGACTGCCAAGCAATTCATCCATGCATTCTTCTGGCGTCTGAATCCATGGGTGTCCTTCCAACAACCCAAGGAACTCTTGATTGGATAAAAGATGTCCGACTAACGCATCCACCGATCGATGGAACTGTGCAATCATTCCTGCTTCTTCGGGCGAGGGGACAGATGAATAAACATAATCCTGATGCGGACTTAGATCCCCCTCACGAATGAGTTCCGGTACGTAGATTTCTTCATCAATCGGACCGCAAAGCTGTATGTAGTTGTTCCATTCTCTTTGCCCGACATCGTATGGTGGGGTTGCTGTGAGAGCGACGATGTTTGGTTCTTCTAGCCGATCCCTGAACGTAATCGCGCTTTGCCACCAGGACGTACGCAAGTGATGGGCTTCATCCAAAATAATTGTTTTGAAACCTACAGCATCGAATGCTGCAAAGAAGGCTTCAAGGTCTTCCCCTTTTAACACACTATGTAAAGTTTGGTATGTCGTCACCGTTACGGTAGACGGGTTTCGTAAATCTGTCGAAATCCAGTCAGGTTGTTGAGAAACCTGCAGAAATGACTCTACAAATCGTTCAATCCACTGATTCCGGATCGCAAGTGTTGGTGCAATAATGAGTGTTGGTTCATCTAACCTAAGCATCACTTCCAGGCCAAGAACCGTCTTTCCTGATCCTGGCGGTGCCACTAAGTGGAGATGTCTGTTTTTCAAATGGTAATCCAACTCCGCAAGAATTCGCGCCTGATAGGATCGCCAGGGGTGGCAAAACACGATGTCTTTGTTAAATACAGTCAATGCTATACCTCCTCCACTCATCAAACTTTCTATAGCTGCTATACGAAATCTCGCTACGAAAAGTTTCAGTAATAAACCGTCTATCGCATAAGGAAAACCAGCTCCCTTCAATAGAAGCTGGTCTCAACGTCTACCTATCCGATTAGAAGTGTAGCACCATATGTTTCTAGGACATAACGCGGAACGAAGAAACGAACCGTCACAAGCGGATCGACGACTTGACTCACCTGAACTTGCCCAACTGCACTCAACAACATTGTGACTTCTGCCAAATCGAGTTTTGTCCTTGCCACCAATAGGTCTGCAGTTTCTTCCACTGCGATTTTTACCGCTTCGTCCAATGTGTTAGCCGAGACAAGGAATGTAAATCCTTTTTCATTTTCAAGTAAGGGGTGATTGAGTGGTGTGTTTTTAATAACATCCAGCGTAACGACAGCACTTCCTGGCACTTCAATTCCAGAAACGCCAACTTCGCCATCTCCCATTGCTGCATGGAAATCTCCTAGCGCAAACAGCGCACCTTCTTCGAAAACCGGGAAGTACAATACGGCCCCTTCCCTGACCAACTTCGTGTCCATATTCCCGCCATGAGTACCGGGTGTTCCGCACGAAACCGGTTCTCCTTCCGGAGCAACACCAATAACGCCAATCATCGGGTTTAACGGAATTGACAGTCGCTCGTTGAATTTAGCAACTCCGTTTTCAATCGGAATGATTTTCGATTCTAGTTCCGTCAGCCGGTGCCCCATAACACCGAGATCTGGCCCTGTCGCCATAACACCTTGGTCGCCAATGTTCAGCTTTTGAATCGTCACTTTCAGCACATCTCCAGGCGCAGCCCCATTCACGAAAATGGGACCCGTTGCCGGATTAATGGCATCCCAGTCAATCCCACTTATTTTCGTATCTGCTGACTGAACTTGGTTTTTAAAGCAATCATACGTTTCAATTTCAATTGTTGTTCCTGAATCGATTTTCTTTACTGGTGGATGTGTTTTACTGAATGCATAGATGACATCCTGGCACGACAACGTTTCGGTCACTATTCATCATCCTTCCGTTAAGTTTCATCCATTCTAGCAAGACTTTTCAAAGATTGCGAATAATATCAGATGTACTTTTATAAAAAACAAGATAGGAGACTACCCTATCTTGCCAGTTATACTTGTGATTTAGATACAATAGGTTCAACTTCCACATCTACATTGCCTTTAATAGCTTTGGAAATCATGCAGTTTCTTTCTGCCTCTACTATTAGTACATTCAGCTTTTCAAAATCTGTGGCACTCGCTTCTTGCTTTAATGACACTGTCGGCTTATGAATAATTTTTTTATATGTGAAGACACCCATAGTCACATCGACAAATCCGATAGATTCCAGGGACATGTTTTCGAGCGGCAAATGAGCCCGCTCAATCATCGCTGCCAGTGTAATGATATAACACGTAGCCGCTGCACCTAGTAACATTTCATCGGGATTCGTCCCGACGTTTGGACCTTCCATCGCTGAAGGGATTGATATTTTAGTTTGAAGATTTCCTGCTTCAATGTACCCTTCACTATTACGGCCACCTGGCCAAACCGCTTTCAAATGAAATTCATGTTCTGCCATTTCTTTCACCTCTATTGGATTTTAATTATCAGTAAACTGAACATCATTTTAAATGCATTAACGTTGGATAACATTTTATCATCATATTCATACACGCTATTATCATCTACCCTTTATATTCTTGCATTAATCTCAAAAAAGCATTGTGGGGGGAAACTGACTCCACAATGCTTTAACGCTGTTATTATTTTATCGATGACTTCGCCATATCAGAAAGGTGTAAAGCATTTTTACTGATTTCTTGAACTGTAGCAGAAATTTCTTGAATCGATGCAGCCTGATTTGATGTAAACTCATCAATGAATTCAAACGATTTATTCAGATTGTTAATCGAGGTTGTAATGGATTTTGTTACGCTGTCAATTTGCCCCACATTTTCTTTTGAATTTGTGGCAAGCTTTCGAATTTCATCAGCAACGACAGAAAATCCTTTTCCATGTTCCCCGGCACGCGCTGATTCAATCGCTGCATTGAGACCAAGAAGGTTACTTTGATCTGAAATACCACGAACTACAGTAGAAATCTTACCAATTTCGTTCGCTCCAGAGATCACCTCGTCTACAATCAAAGAGGCCGCTCCTACCTGGTCAGCCAGCTTCGTGACTGAATTTGCGATTTCCTCCAGGGAAGCAGCAGTTTCTTCTACAATTGCTGATAAGCTATCTGCCACTTCAAATAAGCTATTTGACTTTTCAAGACTGGTACCAATCCCAATTCCGCCAACAACTTTCCCTTGGCTGTCGTGAACAGGAATAGCTCGTGCTATTAACGGAAAGCCAAAAATTTCTTTTGGTACCATTTCCAATTTATCTTTATCTTCTTTTTGTGCAGCTGTAATAATATCTCCTGGAGCTAGTGGATCTCCGGTTTTAACATTCAACGAAAATGTATCACCCGGAATATTGATGAGCAACTTCTCAGTATCATACACACCAACTGTAATATCATCTTGGATTAATCGATTCAAATAGGGTGCTACCTTCACGAAAGCTTCTAAAAGTTCTGCTGTCTTCTTTTCATCCACTACTGTCATTGGTCTCGCTCCTTAGTATGGAAAACTTCTCTGGCCATAATTTACAGATATCCATTTCATTGTCGTGAATTCATCCAAACTCCACTGCCCATTCAGGCGTCCAATGCCGGATTGGTTTTCACCACCGAATGCAACGATTGGCTCATCATTTATCGTCACGTCATTCACGTGTATCATGCCAGTGTGAATCTGTTTAGCCATCTCCACACCTATCTCCACAGATGCTGTATGAATTGCACCACTTAATCCGAATCGAGTATCGTTCGCTAAAGCAATTGCCTCTTCTTTTGTTTCGAACGGTATTACAGAGACAACTGGGCCAAACAATTCTTCAGTTGCTGCCGGCATAGTTGGTGTCACATTTCCTATAATAGTTGGCCCAATCACCGTTCCTAATATCTCTCCTCGAAGAGCCACTTCTGCGCCTTGATGAACACTGTCTACGATAATCTTTTCTAGACCAGCAACTTGGCGTTCGTTGATGACCGGCCCGATTACAGTATCTGGATCTTTAGGATCTCCAACTTTTAAACTTAAGACTTTATTGGTGAACTTCTTCATAAACGCATCATATATGCCACGTTGTACTAAAATTCGATTTGCAGACATGCAAATTTGTCCTGAATGGGTGAATCTGCTAAACGTCGCTGCTTGAACTGCGTAGTTAAGATCCGCATCTTCCATAACTATAAAAGCGCTGTTGCCACCCAATTCAAGAAGGGGTTTTTTGAAATGCTTGATAGCCACTTGTCCTATATGACTCCCTACCTTTGTAGAACCTGTAAATGAGATAATGCGAGGGATGGGATTTTCAATGAATGCATCTCCAATTTCGTTAATATCCGCGACAATTACATTAAGCAGTCCTTTAGGTATACCAGCTTCTTCAAATATTTTCGCAATCAGGGTTCCGCCACTAACAAGCGACTCTTCATGAGGCTTCAAAACAACCCCATTACCTGCTCCTAGTGCAGGTGCAACCGATTTCATCGATAAAAAGAATGGGAAATTAAAAGGACTAATAACGCCTACAACACCTGCCGGAATTCGATAAAGACGATTCTCTTTATTATCTTCAACTGAAGGAAGAATTTTCCCTTCCATTCGTAAAGGGAACGTCGCTGCTTCTCTAATCATATTTTTAACAAGACCAATTTCAAATGCAGCTTTTAACCGTGTCCCACCAAGTTCTTCAATAATCAGTTCAGTAATCGCTTCTTCTCTATCCACGATAATCGATACAGCTTTTTCAAGAATGTCTCGTTTCCTATATGGATTCACTGCTGCCCACTCTTTTTGAGCTTCAAATGATGCTTGATAAGCATCATCGATATCCTCTTTTGATGCGGTCTGAACTGAAGCCAGTTCTTCTTGGGTATATGGATTCTTGTTGGATAAGCGAATAGCCCCTTTTCCTTCTCTCCAAATCCCCGCAATGTATTGTGCACTTAATTCTTGTACTAATTTCATGACTTTCCTCCTTATATTTTTACTTCCCCCTATGTATATCGTCACAATTATGGAACTTATTAGCAACTATTTCATGTCCAAAAATTAAGTTTTTTCAGATCACTTACTATACTAAAAAAGGAAGGATGTCAGATCATGAAAAATATAATCATATATCGAATCATCGGTATTGTCTGAATGTCTATCATATTTTTTGTGCAAGTTACTTCGTTTCAACGCTGATTTCGAGGTCAGTTCACACATCCCGTCATTGAAAAATGGAGCAGTTCGTGACGCAACAGGAAATAATTCACACAAACATCTCTGGAGTTAGTCGGTCTGATGATTAAGCTCAGACAATTTCTTTCCGCACGCGCAGACATCATGTCCCCATACTTCCTAAATGAATTAGAAGGACTGACGGACCAAGTAACACCTGTTCCAACAGCAGATGCACTCGCAGTGCTCAATGAAGAAAGGCAAATCCCTCATATAAAACGTCTTAAAGAAATCAGAGACGTCCCGATTGCTTCCACTTCAATTAGAGAAGTCTATTAAGCACATTTGTCCTACGGTTCCCAAGTAGCTGTAAAAATTCAACGTTCTCATATCAAGCGGATCTTACATAAGGATTTCAACGCCATCAAGATTGTCATTTGACTCGATAAACGATTCACCAACTTTAACTAAGCAAATCTATTTCGATCTCAATACAATGAATTGACAGACGTCATCGGCGCAGGGTTGAATTTCCTTTAGAAGATGAAAAACGGTAGAAGTTTCCCAGATCATTTTCCTAATATGGATTGTGTACGGATCCCTGTCTATTTCGACGAATTCACAACACGGCACATACTCGTGATGGAATGGATTGACGGATTACGGATACTGCGTCTCAAGAGGAACAAGGATTTGGTCGAAAAGAATTACCGGTACGGCAGTTCCTGTTATTCTTAGAACAAGTGTTAGAAGGAGGGCAGTTCCATGCGGATCCGCATAGCGAGAACTTGATGGTTCAAGAAGACGGTACACTTGTACTTATCGATTTCGGGATGTTCTTTACCATCTCTCCAACGGAGGCCGATTCTATTTTTTTGATTGTCGGGGAAATCATTTTCAAGCAGTACAGTCGGGTATTGGAAGGCCATAGCATCTTGTTGAACAATGCGATCGCATAGTCCTAGCAAGTGCACTCGAACGCATTGTGAAAGCATATGAGTCCTATGTTCTAAATGGTTTTGTCGGTGTCCTTTATATTCTTAATTCAAATGTTGATTTACTTGGACTCAGGAAAGAGAGTCTTATGGAATAGGCAAAACACAAAAGAACCGGCTCCCCGAAGGCAACCGGCTTCAAAATTTCATCTCATGTAAATGATCCGTACAATTAAACAGCTCACACAAATTTTCATCCTCACCGATCTTAATAATCGTCAACGAAGTATTCCCAAGTGGCTCTTCATACATCGTTCCTGGCAACAACTCGGACAACAATCGTTTGATGAAACCTCCATGACTCACTGCAAGCACTCGTCCATCCGGATACCGTTGTTGCATCTCTTGGATGAAGGACATCCCGCGGGAAATCACGCTATCATGCGTCTCTCCTTGCAGATCGAGTTGCTTCCAATCAGGACCCCACTTTGCCAAACGGTCGGCTTCCGTCGTCCCTTCGATCAATCCGCCAGCCCGCTCACGCAAACGTTTATCTTCAATCACTTCGGTATGCGTCATCTGCTTACCGATTAGCTCTGCAGTTCGTTTTGCACGCTGCCAAGGGCTTGTATAAATCGCATCCCAATTATCTGCAGAAAATCGCTCCGCAGCCCGTTCCGCCATCATAATTCCTTCTTCATCCAACGGAATATCCGTACTCCCTTGAGCTCGTCCCTGTTTGTTCCAGGCAGTCACCCCATGGCGTACAAATCCAACTGTGGTCATTCAAATCGCCTCCTGTTCAAATGTTATATTGTGTATTACTTTATCACATACCCCGAAGTTTCCAAAACAATCTAACAATATCGTGATTTATTTGGCAGCGTGATTCATTGACTGTTCTACAATCACCTTACCCGCTTTAATTACGAAGTTCGCAATTGGCTGATCCTGAATCACGTCGCTCAATTTCTGCGAATCCAACACGACCAAATCCGCCTTTTTCCCTTCAGCAATCCCATATGTCTCTTCGATACCTAGACACTTTGCTGCATTGTACGTAATCATATCGAGAACCGTTCGCTGCTGTTCTGCGGAACCCATGAATTGCGTTTCCGCTAACAAATACCCGATCAATAACAAATTCGCATTGCCGAACGGTGTAAAGGCGTTCCGAATATTATTCGAAGCGAATGCTACATTCACCCCATGTTCTAGCATCTGAAGAACAGGCGCCATTCCGCGCCTTACATTTTTCCCATCATTGCGTCCATTCAAATACACATCCGTTGCAGGCAGTGGCATAATCGTGATTCCTGCACCTGCAATCTTTGTAAATAATGCAGATGCTTCTTCAGGCTCAAGCGATCCAAGACTCGTCACATGACCAAGCGTTACACGACCTTGCATCCCTCGCTCCATTGTCATATCACAAATTCGTTCAGTCAACATGTACCGAGGATCTTCCGTGTGATCTGCGAAATCCACGTGCAAGTCGAGCGGCAAATCATGCGTTTCCGCTAAGTCAAAGACCAATTCCAAATGACGAATGGAATCTTCCAGTGTCTTTTCATTGTAAGGACACCCTCCAACAACATCAGCACCCATCTGAATGCCCTTTTCCATCCGCTCAAGCGTCCCCTCAGATTTCAAGATCCCTTCTTGAGGAAAGACAACAATTTGCAAATCGATTTTGTCCTTATAGACCTCTTTTAACGCAAGCAACACTTCCACGCCAAGTAACTTCTCAATATGATCCACATCGGGATGGGCACGCATTACAGTTGTGCCTTTAGCAATCGCCCACTTCAGCACTTTCTCAGAACGTTTATACACATCCTCATACGTATATTGTGCTTTCAGTTCACCTGTATTTTTAATCGCCTCTTCAAGTGTTCCAGAAATATTAGGTTTCCTTTCCTCTAAAAACGCTTTATCAGGATGGATATGCCCTTCTATCAAACCCGGAAGAACTACCCTTCCTTCACAGTCTATTACACGGTCTGCAGCTTCAGATAACCTAGATCCAATTTTCCGGATGAACCCCTCTTCAATCAAAATGTCCTGCAGATCCTGATCATCCCGGATCCGTGCATTTCTAATAAACAACGTCTTCATCGAGCATTCCCTCCATTAGTTCTTCTCATCGTCCTCTTTCGGTTTACTCAACCGCTTTAAGATTTCTTCATCACGGATAATCGGCTGGATTTTGACATCATCCAAAGCATGTAAATTAATATGACAATAGCCGTTCGGATTCTTCACTAAGTAATCTTGATGGAACTCTTCAGCTTTATAGAAATTATCGAGTGGTGCCGCTTCTGTTACAATGTCTTTCTTGTAAAATTGTTCCTCGTCTTTGACAGCTTCTTTCACAATTTCTGCATCGGCTTCATTTGAATAATAAATACCCGAACGATATTGAACCCCTACATCATTTCCTTGCTTGTCAATGGAAGTCGGATCAATCACTTGAAACAGGTGGTCAATGAGTGTTTCCAGCGAAATACGGTCAGGGTCATATGTGACTTCTACAGTTTCTACAAAGTCTTGATCCCCTTTGATGACGTCTTCATAGCTTGGGTTTTCTCCTGTGCCGTTTGCATAGCCTGAAACCGTATCTTGTACCCCATATATTCTTGCAAAATACGCTTCCACTCCCCAGAAACACCCTCCAGCAAAGTAAATCTTGTGTAACTCACTATCTTCGTAATTCAGGTGTTCATTAATATTGGTCACATCATCATTCAACACGTATCCTTCTTCCGGTTCTGGCTCCGCACTCGGCCTACCCGCATTGGTACCGCAAGAAGCTAGAAGGAAACCCGTACAAATCAAAGACAACACTATCACTCCACGTTTCACCATAATGTCCCTCCTATTCCATTTTTTCTCTGGTATTCAAATCGAATATTCTTTCTATCAGTTTATCACACAACACAAAAAAGCTATCCAAATCGGATAGCTTTTCGCAAACCTATTAAGCTGTACCTAGAACGACACCGCATTTTTTCAAATACTGACGATAAGCAATACTGACTCTGTCCGACACCAGGGACAATTCCACTTGCAAATCGAGTGGCAATTCTTCAGGTTTTTGGTTTTGAACAATCGGCTTGTCCTGAGCGAATATCATATCTTGAAACTCTATGATTTCTTCATCTGTTTGCCCTGTATCGTAGTTGAACGACAAAATTCCATACGCCACTGAATGCGTTTCAGACATCGGACGAACCGTTAGCAAAATGGTCATCAGGGTATCATTCTCTGCATCTCGTTTTGTAAATCGTACCGTGAGTGGACGGACAATTTCATACGTATAGTACACGTATTTTGCAACGCCAGTTCCATCCGCATCAGGTTGGAAAATACGAATTTCATCTGAGTACATTCTTCCATCTACTTCATTCATTTTATACGGTTCAATTTCACGATGTGCCTCTTCACCTAGAAAACCTTGGTGAACGACAGCTAGATGACCTACATCCAAGAAGTTTTCAACAATTCTCGGTGGAAGGGCTTCTGCTTCCTGGGGACCCCAGATGACACTTCTCCATTCATCTGACTCCATCTCTGGATACTTAAAGAACTCAGGTTCATTTCCTGCAAGGTTCACCCAAATGAATCCATATTTTTCGACGCAAGAATAGGTAACCGCCTTAGCTTTCTTCGGAATCGATTTTCCTTCTGGTAACTGCGGGATTTTCACACAATCCCCTTCGTCTTCGTACTCCCAGCCATGATACGGGCATACAAGACAATCATTTTTCACTTCACCGAGTGAAAGCGCAGCCCCTCTATGTATACATAAATCCTTAAATGCATGAACCCCTTTACTATTTCGGAAAATCGCAAGTCGTTCTCCCATTAGAACAATTTGAATAGGTGCTTCTTGGACATCTTGAGATCGACAAGCAACGAGCCACTCTTCTTGTAACGCTATATCTTTCAACATGGATAGATCCCCTTCCATTCTCTTGGTTACCCCAAGTGTACGAAAGGAATTCAGTTTGGTCAACCCAAAATGCGAACCAACAGACAAAAAAATATAAAAATGTTCGTAATTTGACTGTACAAATCGAATTTCTTTCTTTATACTCCAATCTATACCTCAACAAAACGAACTAAGGAGTGTTCATGTTGTCCAAGAAACGCCCAGACGGTCTACTCATCGGTGTTGATGAGAAAGTTAGTTATCCGAAAGCAATTGCACTCGGATTACAGCACGTACTCGCAATGGATTTGTACATAGCGCCCATCATCGTAGCGGGCTTACTATCGTTAAGTACTGAAAATACTTCGTTCTTCGTTCAAATGTGTTTCCTTGCAACTGGACTTGCTACACTCATTCAAACTGGATTTGGCTTAAAACTTCCAGTTGTTCAAGGGCCTTCCTATGTACCAATTGGTGCAATTGCCGCAATTGGCGGTAAGCTCGGACTTGGTGCAATTGCAGGAAGTCTCATTCCTGGAGCCATCATGATTGCACTCCTTGGCTATCCTTTGAAAGTTTTCGCAAAAACCGTCCGTAAAATTGTCCCACCAATCGTTGGAGGAACAGTCATCATCATCGTCGGTATCGCGTTAATGCCTGTTGGTTTGAACAATATTTACTTTGCAGAAGGTACCATCGGTCAAAACGTAGCAATCGCTTCGATTTCAGCTGGTGTCCTTGTAACATGTATGGTTCTCGGTAAAAGATTGCCACGATTCGGATCATTCTTCCGACTCGTCTCAGTCATCCTCGCAATTGTTGCGGGTTCGATCGCTGCAAGTTTCTTTTATCCAATTGACTTCTCACCTGTAAAAGACGCTGCTTGGTTCTCTCTTCCGACATTACTGCCATTCGGAAAGCCTGTATTCGATATGGGAGCCATCCTCACGATGATGCTTGTGTACTTGATCATCCTACTTGAAACGACTGGAACGTGGTTTGTTGTATCGACCATTACTGAGGAAGAGCTGGATGAAAAGCGTTTGAACCGTGCATCGTTCGGTGAAGGACTAGGCTGTTTCGTCGGTTCTCTTTTCGGAAGTACACCACTCACTGGGTATTCATCAAACGCAGGACTCCTTGCCATTACGGGAGTTGGAAGCCGTATGGTCATCATGGCGAGCGGTTTCATCCTTGTTTTACTTGGGTTCATCCCCAAATTGTCTGCAATCATTATTTGCATCCCGGAATCCGTCATTAACGGGATTTTCGGTATTGTGTGTGTGGCGATTGTCACGAATGGTATGAAAATCATTCAACCGATTATTATCGACGACCGCAATATGATTGTCATCGGTGTTCCGATTTTACTAACGATTGCAGTTACAGTGCTTCCTAAAGAAGTGCTAGCGACCGTTCCAAACTGGGCAAATTACCTTCTCTCTTCAGGGATTTCAGTAGGTGCACTTGCGACAGTGATTCTGAACTTAGTTATTCCTGTGGATAAAAACTTAGGACAAAAACAAACGCAAACCGACCAGGTAAAAGAGACAAATTAGAAAATCCATGTGCAATCTTTCCATATCAAAAGACCGCTAATCAGCAACTCATTAGCGGTCTTTTCCGTGTATTTATGAGTGATTACTGTTTGTGTCAGGAGGAGCAACATGCTTCTAGACTTTTTTAGGGACGTTCAACTTTCCTCTTCTAATAAATTCCCAAAAGCCACAAATCAACAACAAGAGACCAAAAATAGTAATAAAGACAACTGGGGAAATTATTTTAAGAAAGCTAAACCCGATCATCATGAAGCCGACAATCAAATAGTGATGAACCGCGTGTAAATGGTATGTGTCCTGATCAGAATGCCAAGCACGGAAGTACCCTTGCAACACGCCAAGGACGACTTGCAATGGAAGCACAACATAGGGAAGGAATTCATACGAATTCTTGATACAGCCAATAAGTATGTACACACTTCCCATGCCAGCATAAATAATAAATAGATAAGAGTGATCCTTATTCTTTTTTGTCTGATAGATGCGGTAACCCCATGCGGCTGCAAAAGAAAACGACGCAAAAAACCATGCAAATAATGTAAACGTCAAAGATACTTGCTTCAGCCAAATTATATAATATGGGAAAATAACTACCTGCCCCACCGTAACAACAAGCGGTAGATACCGTGCAATTTTATGACTCATGCTGTGCTCCTTCACTTCACGTAATACTCATAAAACATATTTTGGAAAACGTTATTTGGATCTTTTCGTAATTTTTCCTCCTCGAATTCTTCCCATCCAGGGTAAGAACTCCTAAATTGTTCCTTCGTTTGATAGCGATAGTAAGGCAGGTAATAGGTTCCTCCGTGTTCGAGGGTTAAGTTGGTCCAACTCTGGATGAGTGATGTAGCGTTGGCAATCTCCTCTTCCTTTAGTCCATGCTGAATCAATACAACCAAACCTAACATATCCTCTTTGGCATAATTCAATGTCGTGAAGTCTTCTTTAGCCGCATAGCGAACTGTAATATTATGGACTTTAAAATCATCATTTCTGTCGTTTGCTGGGATCACCTGCTTTAAATCATTTATGTAGTCCTTATAGGCATGAACTGGAACAAAAAACTCTTGCAACACTTCTATCCGCCCTGGCTTCGTATATTCCATAAATGTGGATTCCGAGCGCATTACATTGTTCCGGGTAATTTCTTTTCCATCGAGAGAACCAATATATCGCTTTTGTGTTCCCCAAAACAAATCTTCCAAATCCCCGCCTTGGCGCCCTACATCAAGTGCTAGCTTACTTAGTTGAACACCTTGTTCTTTTTTGAGCACCGTTTTATGATCCTGTTTTTCTGTGTAATCGTAATTGACGACAACCATATCGTCTAAGAAGGTACTAGGCGCTACACTTACTCTGGCATAGTGCATCGCTGTATTTCGATGGTTCAATAACTCGTTAATATAGGACTCATACTGATCTGTTTTAAGATTTTCTGTATGAATGGTGTATACGTCATTTTCCGTTAATTCCAATGTCACGTCTAAAATCACATCGAACAATCCATACCCGCCAAATACGTACTTCATCCATTCATCTGGGTCATCCCGAGTTATGTTCTTGATCTCTCCTGAAGGGGTTAATAACGTCATTTCTTTTACGGTTTCCGCCATCGAACCAAAACGGATATCCCGCCCGTGCGCATTAACTGAAAGGGAACCGCCTATTGTAAAAATAGATTGGGATTGAGTTACTTTCAAGGCTAACCCATGAGGCTGTATGGCCTCTTGGACATCTTCCCACGAGGCTCCTGCTTCTACACGAATGGTCTTTTTCCGTTCATCAATTTCTAATATCTTGTTAAAAGTGCGCATATCCAGAACGACACCATCTTTGTAATAGGTATGGCCACCTTGCGAATGCTGTAATCCGGCAACCGAGATCTTCTGTCCATTCCGGTTTGCTTCTTTGACAATCCTTTGCATATCATCACGGTTTTCAGCCTTAACGACTCGTTCAACGTGTTGAGGAAGAAGCCCAGTATAATCTGTTTCTAAACTACCTTGAGAGAGTCCATATTTCCTTTTCTCTATCGGGATGTTCCATAAAACGACAACCACAAAAATAACAACTAGACTCCCCAGAAACCATGGTTTTTTAAGTAGTTCCGTCATGATTTGCATAATAACCCCTTTAATTATCGTATTGTAGATTTGAATAGTTTTGATTTCATTATACAATGCAGCAATAAAAAAGATTCTTATATTTAAATTTCTACTGCCCCAAAAAGGACACCTCTACAATAAAGTATCGGTGTCCTTCTTTGGTTTATTATGTTCTAACAAAAATCTCAGCATCTACACCCGCTCCCATCTGTTTAAGTACTCATTCTCACAAATCTTTGAACACAGCAGATGTCATATGCGAAAAACAGGATAGGATAAACCTTTAGACTGTCTATACATCTCCGATTTCTGATAAATTAATAACTCCATTATTTCTTTTCATTTGTTTGAGACTTCTGTTTTCTCCTACCTATTGATCCCTCGCTAGAGTTAACGAATATTTTCCAGGTGTCTCCGGTTTTCTTATCAAATAGGATTAAATTATTTTCAATGGTCATGATAATTTTGTATTTTTAATACTCTTATAAAGACGAGTTTACATTATTGAACTTCGATATTTCATGAAGATGCAAGCGTGAAATAGCGATGGAGTGAAATAAATGTCAGTTAGTAGTGTTTTAGTTGACCGAATATTGAAACACCGTACACAATACCGTCACATTTTAGAAGCATTTTAGAATCCAACCACAATACGACATACTTTTCATTCTGCGTTATATATGATGAACAAGTTGCTTCTATACTTACAAGAATATTGCTACATGATTTGAAGCGTAATCTATATTACGGGGGCGTAGAAATGTTTAAGGCGGGCAAAATGAACTTACTGTTGTTGAGAATTAAAGTAAAAAGAAAAGTAATGTATAAAAAAGCAGAACACTTAGGATTCACACATCCAAGCGTTGTCGAATGCAGTCATGAACTGGATATCTTATTGAACAGAGTGCAGGGAATTTGTTCATAACTATAGAATTTGAAACATCGGTATTAATAATGATATCCAAACAAAAAAAGACAGTTCCAGTTTCTTGGAACTGTTTTTCATATTCCCTCGAACTTTATGATTGTTTAAAGACCTCGATTCAACTCGATAGCCCAGGAAATGTTGCTCCTTTAAAATTCACAGATTCAGGAGTATCTTTCTTAGTCCCATAACTAAAATAGCTTTTAGAAAGCAAGGTTTTGGATAGGCACGATCCTCAAAATGTGCTTACTCCACAAGTTCCACTTTTTGGAATACCGATTTTATTGTAAAACACCCATTAGTCATCCATGAAGTACAAAAATCAGCGGTTCTCCACAGAGAATGAAAATCGGTCTCTATGTCGATATCATTTCATGGCTGGCGAAGAAAATTGTTCCACCTAAGTACCTCTGAGCCCATCGATTAGTCTAGCTCCGACGAAAACAGTGCACCACGGACTGCCCCTTTATTGTCAAACTTCATGGGATATTAATCCCTTTTCGAACTCAATCTCTCTAACTTTTCTTTATTAATGATAAAATATTTTCTTCCCCTTTTTTCCAATAGACCTTCTTCATGGAATTGGTTAAGTGTATATAATAAATGTCGGTAGCTTACCCCTACGTATTCTGCTGTTTCAGTATGCTTCTCTTGAAAGAATCCATCGTTTTCTATTTGAAGAATATATCTCGCCAATCGATTTTTGAATTCATAATCCTGCATAGCTGTGTAATGATCCGTTCTTTTTAGTAATTTGTCACCTAAATATCTTGATAAATTATATAGAAAAAGTTTGTCATTTAACAGGTGCTCTCTCGATGAAGCCAATGGAATAGCTAAGCAAGTGCACTCATTTATAGCAACAACATCTTTTAAGTTTTTTTCCACCTCAATCAAGGATAAGTCACCAATAAAATCATCTTTCTTAAGAAACTGAATCAGTGCACGTTTTCCATTTTCGTGTACTATATATATCTTTGCTCGCCCATCCAATAAAAAAAATAAGTACTGAATATCTTCATCAAAGCGCACTATATATTCATTAGATGAAAACTTACAAATAATAGCTTGAGGTAAAACTTCTTTCGGAAAAGTTTCTTGAATATCATTATATGCATCTTCGAAGTTTTCGGCGTAATCCTTCAAATTAATTTTCTCCATTTTATCACCTCAATATGAGATATCTCCTATTATTATATTCTTACTATCGATATATTACTATCAAGAGGTGGATAAGAATGAACAAATACAAACATATTATTTTTGACCTAGATGATACGATACTTGATTTTCAAGATTCAGAAGAAAAGGCTTTAAAACAAATTATTTCGCTATACAAGATGCCCTATAACAAACATACCATTGCATGTTATAAGCGTATAAATGATGGATTATGGCATCAATTAGAGGACGGCTTGATTTCCCGTGAAGAAGTATTAACAACGCGTTTTTTACTTTTTTTGAAGGAATTTCGAATAGATGAGAACGGAGCAAAAGTTGAAGCTATATACCGTGAGCATTTAAACCAAGGACATAAGACTGTTACCCATGCACATGAATTATTAAATGCTTTAAGTAAGCGAGATTATAACTTATATATTGGAACAAACGGTGTAGGTACGACCCAAAGAAAAAGATTAGAAGATGCTAAGCTACAAGGATATTTTGAGCAACTTTTTATCTCCGAAGAAATTGGCTATGAAAAACCGAATCCCGATTTCTTTCACTATATTTTTGATGCCCTGAATTCAAGCCGTAAAGAAGAATTTTTAATGATAGGTGATCGAGTAACATCGGATATTAAAGGAGCAATCAATGCCGGAATTGACTGTGTATGGTTTAACCCAAAGAGAAGCATTCCTAAATCAGGTTCACCTAAGAGCACATATACGATAACAAATTTAATGCAAATAATGGACTTATTAGAGGAATAATCATGAAAAAAGTATTTCAATCGATTCTACTCTATATTATAAGTGCTATTGGCATAAGTCTTACATTAAAAGCTGATGTTGGAGTAAGCAGTTTTAATGCGATGAATTTATCCATCTCTGAATGGACCTCCATCAAAGTTGGATCAATGACATTCATAGCTAATCTAATTTTTCTAATCGGTTATATCTGCCTATGTAAAAAAAAGGATCTTAGAAAATTCGCTTTGATGTTCATTTCCATCTTGTCCTTTGGAATGGTTATTAATTTTTTCCTCTATACTATTTTCGGTACGTTCCACGTAGAAAATTATTTAATAAGAATCGGACTTTTTATTTTCGGTACGATACTAGCCGGTGGCGCAACTGGCATTATTTTATCATTAAACATCATTCCTTTCCCTATTGAAAGTTTATGTTTACGAATGGCTGACTTAACTAAACACTCTTTTTCTCAATACAGATATTGTGTCGATCTATTCTCCATTATTCTATCAATATCATTATCACTACTATACAATTTACCCATCAATATTCGAGAAGGAACGCTTATTAGTTTCTTCTTATTGTCCGGCATTATTTCTTATACACAATTGAAATTTAAAGTTATTAGCTGAAACCAAAACTCAATAAAAAGCATAACTAAAAATAACCTCTTACGGATAAGAATCCAAAGAGGTTATTTTTATCAAACTATATCCTTAGTAATAAATCTGTTATTGTAATACTCCAGTTAAACCATCTTGCACTTTTGCAGCCAAGTCCTTATTAATTCAACTCCCCCTAAAGTTGAAGATAGATGCTATTTACTTAGTGGGATTGCTCGCCAGGTTTAAGTGTATACACTACTTCACTTTTACTATTGTTAGCAATATATTCAGCTTCATAGATATTATTACTTTCAGTTTCAAATAATCCAAACCTTTTACCGGAACCTTTAGGTAGAAGTTCAAAATCACTTATAATTTCCTCTCCTATTTCGATTATATTATGCACCCATTTTTCGTCCTATCTTTGCCCAAAAGTATAGAACTTTACACAAAAAATAAACATAGCACTTGCGGACAGTCAGTTTCTATACTCCCTTAAGTGTTCTGTTAGTATTCTCGTAAATTGATAAGTGCAAGAAACATCCAGGATTGTTCGGAAAACACCTAACATTAATTCGTTCTTTAAGCTTAATCACAGTAGACATGGGTAAAGTGAATGTATGAAGAAAGGATGAGCAAAAAAGATGAACTATGATTGCATTATCATCGGTGGGGGACCGGCAGGATTAAACGCCGCACTCGTTCTCGGGAGAGCACGTAGAAATGTCATTTTAATTGATAGTAATGAACCCCGTAATCATGTCGTACGGGAATCGCACGGGTTTTTAACACGTGATGGAATCCAACCGGCAAAATTTCGGCAGCTTGCATTGGAAGAATTGGGAGCTTACCCTTCCATTCAAGTCAAACCTGAAAAGGCACTCTCTATTGAACGTATTTCAGAAACAAATTACGAAGTAACCACAGAATCCAGCAACGTGTATAAAACCACTAAAATCTTGCTGGCGACAGGATTAAAAGATGAGCAGCCAAATGTACCTGGCATTGAACGATTTTATGGGACAAGCTTGTTTAGCTGCCCATACTGTGACGGCTGGGAAGTTCGCGATCAGCCTCTCGCCGTCATTGCGGACAAAAATGTCTATAAGCTTGCAAAAGAGGTTTTCACATGGAGTCGTGATCTCATTGTGTTCACTAACGGAGAAGGACGACTCGAACTACACGAAAGGGAGCGTCTGGAAACACGTGGTATAAAAGTTGTGGAAGATATTCTTTCCGGGCTTGAAGGCACAAACGGTCAACTTGAACGCGTACGTCTAGAAGACGGCACGCTGATTGACCGATCATATGGTTTCGTTACTCCCCTGTGGTCGCACCCTAACCATTTTGCCGAAATCCTCGGCTGCAAATTGAACGGATACGGAGGAATCCAAACGGACGAATATGGACGCACAAATGTATGGAACGTATACGCCGCTGGTGATGCGGCAAATATCGTCCCTGCACAGCTTATTGTAGCAGCAGGCAGTGGAAGTGCCGCGGCAATTGGCATTAACGGAGACCTAACGAACGAATTATTTGATCAAACAAACTAGCATACATATCTTATAAAAGTGCTTAATACAAAAAACTTTCACTTTAGAGAACGTATTGCAAAAAGACACTGCATGAAGCAGTGCCAGTTTGAGAGATTGTTTGTCACGTTAGAACTTTGTCAATTCGATTGAACAATCCGCACTATTTAATATTGCTTCTCCACCAATCGGGAACGTGAACATCGGTTGGGTATGACCGAAATCGACGTCATAGAGAACAGGTATGTTTTGAAGCATCGGGTGTTTGTCTAGAATATATTGGATTTGTTCATCAGTGACCTTGGAGCTGCGCTGAAACCGACCTATCACCAGTCCACGTATTTCACCTGCTACTTGTAGCAGCGAAGCCAAATCCCGTGCAAACGTTTCGGGTATCGTCATTTCATCGTCTTCTAGGAATAAAATAGAATCGCCCAAATCAGGCATATACTCCGTTCCTTGCAGTAGGTTCAACGTACATAAATTTGCACCAAAGATTTGGCCCTCGGCCGTTCCTTCGTTATAAACCTTCCATTCTGTTGGTTCAAAGGTTCGATTTTCCTGATCCATGTACCATGAATCATCACTCCATTGTTCAGATGGTGTGATCGCAAAATGTTCCTCTTGCATGAGACACTTTTTGAAGAACTCCGTCTGCCATTCTCGGCCAATATCCATCGAAAAGCTTGAGAAATGAGGTCCTGAATACGTGATCATCCCTGTTTTGGCCGTGATCGCTGACGCAATTGCGGTAATGTCACTATATCCACAAAATACTTTAGGGTTGTTCCCAATCAATTCGTAATCCAGAAACGGTAGCAACTCATTACTATTAAATCCGCCAATGACCGTCAGAATGCCTTTGACAGCAGGATCTCTGAACGCTTCATGGACATCCTCGATTCGGTGTTCAATCGATGCGGAGTGTTGAAGATCCGACTCAAATGCATACGTACCGAACGTGACTTTGAATCCAAGTGCTTCCAAACGTTCTGTTGCGCTCTTCACTCCATCTTCTGATAATATCGCACCACTACGACTCGGCGCGACAATACGAATCTCATCACCGATTTGTAATTTAACAGGAACGTTCATTGGCTCACAACCTTTCCATCTAGTGTCAAACTGTTTTGATTAATCATAGAACAATGACTAAACGAGGTCAAACTAAAACAGGCACCCTTTGAAGGATGCCTGTTCAGTACTAGTTATTATGTTGTGCATATTCTTTCATCGCATCGCGCATGAAGCTCGCGAGCCCTATCCCAAACTTATCGATGTTCGTTGTGAACCGTTCGTCGGCAACATACATCTCCCCAAGTCCTGCGAATGCTTCTATTGAATACGTACCAATCGTGTTCAAAAACTGATACCATTCACCAATTGCTTTTTGGGCTTCCTCAGAGTCAGGTTGGAAATGTCGCACTTCAGCAAGACGTCGGTAGATCGCATTCATTTTTTCCTGCTGTTTCCCACCGAACTGTTGCAACTTCTTGTTCGTTTCGTCCACAGCTTCATCTCCCCAGCGGTCTCTCGCTTCCTGTTCATAAGGATTTTCACTGAAGTCGAATCCTTTAAATCGTTCTTCGCGTGTCATCGTCACTTCACCCTTTCCTTCTTTTATGGTTTGTTCAATCGTCCGGATCATGTCATCGAGTTGCTCACGCTTCTGATGAAGCATCTGTCGCTGACTAACCAATGCTTCAAGTCGATTAAATGATGGATTAGACAGTATTTCTTTGATTTGTTTCAACGAAAAACCAAGTGCTCTGTAAAACAGAATCTGTTGGAGCTCAGCAAGATTTTCGTCAGAGTAAACCCGATATCCGGCTTCAGTCGTTTCTGCGGGTTTCAATAATCCTAGTTCATCATAGTGATGCAGCGTTCGGACACTCACGCCTGATAATGCTGCTAGTTCTTTCACTTTCATACCCATCCTCCTTTCATACTTTCAGTGTAAAGGCTGACGTAACGTAAGAGTCAACAAGAAAAAAGAGACTGCTTATTTTTAGAAGTAGCCTATCTGTTCCGATTCATATTCCAGCATACAAAAAGCCGAGTCCGACTAATACGGAGAGGGTGAGAAGTACTCTACCTCCGAGTGCCTCTCGTTTTACAAAACTAATTGCCAAACCACCTACAGCGCTAATTCCCAGTGCTGCCGCGATTAACTTTCTTATAGTTTCCCCTTCTGGAAACGAAGTGAATGTTATGTATGCAATGAGTAGTCCGAGTACAGTATTCATGACACGAATTCCTAAATTCAAGTTGAATTGCTTCGTATACATCAACCCTTGAAGGAGCACCCCCGCAGCACCGAGAGCGATGAAAATGATTAATAATATTCCCACGTGAAAACTCCTTTCCATACGTAGCTAGTGTACTTCCTCATTTCGTTCTTTCCCTATTGTATAAGATGACTAACCTTTTCATCCCGATCCACAGATTCACTATCTTTCAGAGCAATGGGAATTTCAGGACTTGTCACTGCACTCAGCTGGTTCATTACAGTATACTTGGGGTAGATTGTTTCATAGAGGTGAATTGGATGGAATTACTGCGCTCGTTACTCGACGAACCACTGATTTTATTATTCGTTATCTTATTTCTGGGCTCCTGGTTCGGCTCATTGTCCATTAAGGGTCTTAACTTAGGTGCAGCAGGAGTTTTGCTAGTTGCAATGGTATTTGGACATTTCGGCTTTGCCATTTCGCCAGTGATCCAAAACCTCGGATTGAGTCTTTTCATAGTCGGTATCGGATTGCAGGCAGGTCCGAAGTTTTTCCGCATGCTGCGATCAAGTGGCCTGATTTTCGGGATTTTGTCGTTACTAATCATCCTTTTTGCTGTTGTAACGACGATTTTAGTTGCAAAAGGGCTCAACCTGGACCCGGCGCTCAGTGTTGGACTCATGACCGGTGCCCTTACAAGTACACCTGGTTTAGCCGCTGCCTTGCAGGCAACTCATGATCCACTAGCGTCGGTTGGTTATGGTATTGCCTATCCATTCGGTGTTCTAGCCGTTGTCTTGTTTGTCCAGTTGTTGCCCCGTATCGGCAAAGTGGACTTACAAAAAGACTTGGAAGAGACCGCGAACCCGATCCGGACAGTAGGTTCTCCCGTACTCACAACACTTGAAGTGACGAACCCGATGCTTCACAAAAGTAGTTTAAGCGAGTTGAATTTCGCTCCCTATGACGCCGTCGTCAGCCGGGTCATCCGTGATGGTCATACGATGATTGCTCTAGGTGATACGATATTACTGAACGGAGACAATTTAGTTGTCGTAGGTAATGAGACGAAGCTCGATGGACTAATCGCATATGTTGGGAAGCCTGTCGACACAGATTTAGAGAATCCCGATAATGTCCACCTCCGAAAAGTGACCGTCGATTCAGATGAAGTAATGGGGAAAACGCTGAAAGACCTTAGATTACGAAAAGATCACGGAACGACTGTCACCCGCATTACACGTGAGGGAATTGAACTTACGCAAAATCCAAATTTGCCGCTGATCCGCGGGGATGTCTTAACGATTGTCAGTACGGAGCTGCGACTTGATGAAGTCGAGGAACTTTTCAACCGCAAAAAACTCGCCATCACGAATTTGGATATCTTTTCAATCAGTGTGACGTTGTTGCTTGGCGTATTGCTTGGTATGGTTCCCATACCAATACCAGGTCTTGGTACCATTAAGCTAGGAACCGCAGGAGGTCCACTTTTTGTCGCTCTGATCATCGGGCATTTCGGTAAGCTTGGACCTATCCACGTTCGCTATTATGGTCCTTCCAATCATGTAATCCGTGAACTCGGTCTGGTGCTATTCCTAGCCGGAGCCGGAACGACAGCAGGTGCCGGTATTGTAGAAGTAATCCAGACTGAAGGCGTGAAGCTCATCTTTGGTGGGGTTCTGATAACACTGATCCCTATTTTCGCCGGCTATTTCGCTGCGCGCAAACTGTTAAAACTAAGTGTCGTCCACTCACTTGGCGGACTTTCAGGTGGCATGACAAGTACACCTGCACTTGGTGCCTTGAACCAACTAATCGACTCAGAAGATCCAGCGATAGCGTACGCAGCTGCTTATCCATTTGCGCTAATCCTAGTTGCGATAGCATCCCAATTGATTGTGTTCTTCTTATAGAAAAAGACCCTGTACATCAGCCGATTACAACGGCTGGTGTATAGGGTCTTTTGTTACGTCGGGTCTACGCATCCAAACGAATGCGAGTATAGCTCCTCCGATAAGTACAATCGTCGCGAAGTAAAACGGATAGTCGAGGTCAATATCAAACAACATGCCCCCAACGATTGGGCCAATCATATTCCCAATGCTCGTAAACATGGAGTTCATGCCCCCGACAAATCCTTGCTCGTTCCCTGCAATTTTAGATAAGTAGGAAGTCGCCGCTGGACGGATCAAATCAAATCCGACAAACACGACAATCGTAACTGCTAAAACCGCAAAGTAAGAATTCACTACTGTCATCATTGCAACTAAAACAGCGGATAAAACTAAACACAGGTAAATCAGCTTCTTTTCGCCCATCCGTTTTGCGAGTCGATCGAACAGTACGACTTGTGCGATTGCCCCGACAATTCCACTTCCTGTAATAACGATGGCAATGTCTGCAGGTGTGAATCCAAATTTGTGATCGACAAACAAGCTAAATATGGATTCGAACGATGCCAGTCCGAATGACAAGACAAAAATCAGGAGGAAAACGATGAAGTATATGGGTGCAAAAACCCGTGTAAATCCTGGTTTTTTCGTATTCATCGTTTCCTCATATTGACGCTCAGGTTCGCGTAACATAATCAGCGAGAAGATAGCTGCAAATAGCGCTAGACCTGCTGCGAAGAAAAACGGAACTCGGGTACCAAGTGTCGCAAGGAACCCACCCACTCCTGGTCCAAGGATAAATCCAGTGGAAATTGCTGCGGACATATACCCAAGCGCTTTCGCCCGAGTATCGTTTGTGGTGATATCCGCGATGAATGCTGTGACCGCTGGCATGATGAAAGCTGCACTAACTCCACCGACAATTCGGGATGCAAACAAAACAGATAGCGTTTGACCGACAGCAAATAGCAGTTCTGATGCACTAAACATGAGCAATCCAATGACAATCATTTTCTTCCGCCCAATTGAATCTACCCAACGCCCCGATAACGGAGAGGCAATAAGCTGTGCAACCGCAAAGAAAGCGACTAAGTAGCCGACTACTTTTCCGGATAGATGTAATTCATTCATTAACGTCGGCATGACGGGAATCACGAGACCTATGCCTAAAAAGGCAATGAGCAAATTGGTTAGCAACAACCATAAAGTTAGGGATGTTTTTTTCATATTATACGCTCCTACAGCCAGTATCGAACCAAAATAATATATTTCCTCATCTTATCACGGTTCTGGTAGGTTACCTAGCTAATTGTATTAAGGATTGCACTGGTTGTGACTAACTTTTGTCATCAAGGATTAAAAGGCTCCAGCACCGCCACCTCCGCCTCCAACTCCTCCCCCGCCACCAGAGACTGATGACGAAGACGAGCTCGATGCAGCAACTGCACTATCCGCCCGGTTCAATTGCGTATATGCAAGCGTACCGATTGGGAAGTAGTACATAATTGGCGGAACAAACCCTCGATCGTATACTGAATGTGATTCAAACAATTTATTTTCATTAAGTGTTTTCGTACCTATTCCAAAAATCACTGCACGCTTTTGCTCGTCATCGAGTTGATCATTCAAATCTGCTTCTGTCACCTCAGGCAATCGCTTTCTAAAAGCCTCCCACTGATATTGGATTCCATGCCCTTTGACTGTTTGTGGAGCGTACAAAAATCCAAATAGTACAAGAATGAGACTTGGGAATATCAAAAACAATAACCACATCGGTTGATCATAGATTCCAAATGCAATCATAGGTGCGATCAGTAAAAATCCTGCTATTACGGATAAGACACGGACTCCTTTACCGCCGCCCTTCAAATGATTTTCATCTATTTCCTCTTTAATAGACTTCTCCCAGGCACTTTGCAATGTATTATATTTATTGACTTCCTGTTGAACTGATAGTTTGTCTCCTTCCAATACATCCAAATCACTATAGGAAAATGTTTCTCCATTACCAAAACCATCGAATAACCATTCAATGAGCAATCGTTCGTGCTCATACTCCGTATCACGACTGATTACACGAAATGCATCTTCTCCATCTCTTTCAATGTATCCTTTTCTAAGCAGATCTAATAATGCGGTTGTTTGAATTTGTGTACTTTCCACATGCAATACCGTGTATCTAAGTGTTGAAGGCAAGCTCATAATCTCTTCTGGAACAAAGTAGGCTTCTGGATAATCCAAAGCTGCTTTCTCGCGGCGTTTGTTTTCTGTTCGCATGACATATACGCCTATAAGAAGCAACAGCAGTACTGCACTTCCAAATATGAATGGAGCCACCTGCCCTGACAACTTATGCATCTTGTCATAACGCGCTTGAGCAGCTGCTAATGATGCTTGCTCTTTTTCCAATTCGGGACGTATTTTTTGGTCACTTGTTTGTAGAGACCCGGGGAATAGCGCCTCGTCAACACCAATGCGGACATCTGCATTCGTCCCAGCTGATATTTCTCCAAGGTTAAATACAACCGTTCCCTCTTCATCCGTCTTTTCTAATCCACGTGCAGCATCATAGCCCATCGCAATTACATCATTCGTCACTTCAGGCGGGCGAATAGTAATCATTACATTTCCAAAGTCAGTTTCGTTTCGGTCGTCAAAAAACGGCCAGTAAAATTGTGCCATGTCAGAGTATTTTTCTACACCTTCTACAATCGTGTAGGTTAATTCAATAGCGACAGTCTCATCTTTTGCTTTCCTGTGTATTTTATAGCTGCCATCATTCCCTTCGATTTTCAGAGATTTCCCATTCTCTTCAGCATGAAGATCACTGATTTTGCTACCTTCTTTCGGATAAAGGTCACGGGTGATTCCATTGAAAGAACCGTCGAATTCATACGTTAACCGTTCCTTCACCTGCACATTTCCATCCGTTTCGAGTTGTGCATCAATTTTAAAATCTTTGATTGTAAAATCTTCTGCAAATGCCGGAATCGGAAAAACTATCAACAATACCAACATCACAACACTTAACAATGTTTTTTTCACGTCCATCACTCCCTTCTTTCTATTACGAATGTCCACAATTATAGTTTCAAAGTTCGAAATATTAGACCGCCTATATGTCTCTTCCCCTAAATCCGCCCATATAAAAGCGTTCCATCCATTTTTGGATAGAACGCTCTCGAATTACCTATTTACTGCTCTAGTAAACGATAGTCAAAATCAGAAAACGACTCAATCAGTTGTCCCTTTTCGTGGAACGATAACGAACGCGTCACATCATTCGGGATGATTAAGCAATGCACGCCTGCGCTTATTGCTGCAATCGATCCGTTATAGGAATCTTCCACAGCAATTGCCTCATCTGGTGTAACACCAAGTCGTTCCAATGCCACTTCGTAAATAGCTGGATTTGGTTTCACTTCATCCACGTCATCTGCTGAAACGATAATCGGGAAATACTCCAGCAAGCCATATTTCGTGAGAAACCCTTCGATCCAATTTCGATTTGAACTACTCGCAACAGCCAGCAAGATCCCTCGTTCTTTTAGTTGTTTTACAGTCTCTAAAAACCCTTCCCGTAAAGCCAATTGTTCCCGAATCGTTTCAAACCGGGTATTGACCTGATCATGGAAAACAGTACGATCCATTGGCACATCGAGCGACTGGTCAATAAAGTCGAATAAGGCTCCATCCGTTGAACCTACCACTTTCACGAATTCCTCTAACGTCAAGTTGAATCCATGCTGCTCCTTCAAGATTTCCTGATAAATATCAAACCATGCTGATTCTGTATCAATAATCGTCCCATCAAAATCGAATATTACCGCCTTCTTCACACCTGTTCCCCATTTCCAAAATACGTTCTAGTTCTCCTGTACCCATTATAGGGGCAAAGACGCATTTGGTCGACCAATTCTCTGGAATTCACCTTGTTATCAGAATACTGTCGTTAACTCTTGTCTTATTTGCTATACTTATTGCATAATCTAATGAATAGAAAAGAGGAGAATACATGCAATTAGTGGCACTATCTACGAGTTTACCTAAGCAAATTAGTACGTCAAAAGGAAAAGAACTCGTGACCGGCATTTGTAAGGAAACAATTCAAGAAGCATTTTTGTCTGTTGATGGTTTCAAAGGCGACGACGTGGCTGATAAAAAACACCACGGTGGACTCGATCGTGCAGTTTGTATGTATCCTCATGAACACTATTCAAAGTGGAATGATGAGTTTGAATGTGTACTTCCACCCGCAGCATTCGGAGAAAATATCACAGCATCCGGCATGACCGAATCTGAAATTTGTATAGGTGATATCTTTACACTTGGAGACGCTGTCATACAAGTGACCCAAGGCAGAATTCCATGCAACACAATTGACCAGCGCCTTGGATATCCTATGATGAAAAACATGATCCAAACCGGATTTACAGGCTACTTATGTCGCGTTCTAAAAGAAGGAATGGTTCGGTCGGATGACCAGATAACGTTACACAAAAAAGATTCACATGGAGTCACAGTACTTGAAGCCAATACAACGTACTTCCATAATCCTAAAGATATCGAAGGAATCCGTCGTGTGTTAGCGATAGAAGCACTCGCTGACGATTGGCGTGATAAGTTCGGCAAACGTTTAGAAATAGCGCTTGCGAACACCTAATATCAAAAAACTATAAGTAGATTGTGAGGTTGCCAGAAAATTTGTACTGTTGTATACTCGAATCACTTACATAACTGACCGTACGGGTGCTTGAGTGAATCAGGCTGAGATAGCAGATGAATCCGCTGCTGACCGCATCTGATCTGGATAATGCCAGCGTAGAGAGCCGTGATCTGAGGATCATTTGGGTACCCGGGAACCCACTCCTCGACCGTCTGCGCTTTCAGACGGTCTTTTTTTGTGAGAACACAAGCAAAAAAGGAGTTGGAGTTCATTGAAAAAGTTAACATTCACCGATTTACTCATTACCATCATGGTCGGTGTCGTGTTCGGTATCCTGATGAAGTTTTGGGATGATCTCTATACTGTCGTCAAACCGATGATGCCAGTAGCGAGACAACTACTCTATGGAATGTGGTTCATGAATGGGGTGTTTGCATTTCTGCTCATCCGTAAGCCTGGTGTCGCATTGATCGCCAGTATTGCTGGCGCAGGACTCTCTGCATTTATCGGCCATGGCTTGGAAGTTCTGATCTATGGATTTGCTCAAGGATTAGCTGCAGAATTGCTGTTTGCCGCATTCCGATATAGGAAGTTCTCTATGATCATCGCAGGTCTTGGAGGGATCTTGTCGTGTGCTGCGAGTTTCGGACTGGACATGTTTTACGGATATGCAGACTTGGAAACTTGGGCGCTCGTTGTAAAGTACGGATTGCGTGCAATTAGTGCATTCATCTTTACTGGAGTATTTGCGGTTCTTATCGTTCGTGCACTCGAAGCAACAGGCGTTACTCAGTCAATACGACCGGTGGCGAAAGAAGAATATTCGCTGCTGGACAGGTGATTTGAATGGAAACCTTAATCTCACACCAACGAGAGGCTGCGCTCAGTATGACCAACTTGCGATTGAAGTTTCCTGGGGAGGATTCCTTGTTGTTTAAGGACCTCTCCTTCTCAGTCAATAAGGGTGAGAAAGTATTGCTGCTCGGTCCGAGCGGCTGCGGGAAGTCCACGTTGCTGCAAGTTGCGAGTGGTATTGTCCCGAATTCCTTTGAGTTACCTATGAAAGCGGAAAAACTTGAGCTTCCGGATTCATGGGGATTTGTCTTCCAAGATCCCGACACACAATTTTGCATGCCTTATGTAGACGAAGAACTCGCGTTTGTATTGGAAAACTTGAACGTACCTCGCCAGGATATGACTGCGCTAATTGTCGAAGCTTTGGAATGTGTAGGTCTTCATCTGCCAGACATTCACACGCCGATTCTTGAACTATCGCAAGGCATGAAACAGCGGCTAGCATTGGCATCCGTTTTGCTGATGGAGCCAGAAGTGCTGTTTTTAGATGAACCTTCCGCTCTTCTCGACCCTGAAGGTACGGACCAAATATGGACGTCCATTCAAGCCGCAACAGCTGAGCAAACTGTCGTAATTGTGGAACATAAAATCGAACAGATTGCTGAGTGGATTGACCGTGTCGTTCTATTTACGGATGATGGAGCAATATTAGCAGATGGTCCACCCGATTCGATTTTTAAAGATTATAAGGAAGAACTCATTCGATATGGCATTTGGTATCCAGGAGTATGGGTTGACTATTTGGATTCAAAAGCATTTAAGACGTTGAGTGAGAATCGTTCATCTATAAGTTCGGTTGAAGTTCTTCATGCGGAGGAATTCAACGGGTATCGCGGCAAGAAATCCGTTATTCACGTGCCAAATGCATCTATTAGCCAAGGTTCCTGGGTGACGATTTTAGGAGAGAACGGTTCTGGGAAGAGCTCGCTACTGCTATCGCTTATGCAGTTGTTGAAAACATCTGGTTCTTTGCATGTCAATGGCAAGCAGGTTGTGCAAAAGAAACGACGTAGAACCCTTCCCGCAGGGCTATCTCTTGTCTTTCAGAATCCTGAGCTCCAATTTGTGACGAATACGATCGTGGAAGAATTGACGATTTCATTACAAGGGATGTCGTCAATGGGAGCAGTAAGTCATGTAGAAGAGATGATTGAGCTGTTCAACTTACCCGTTTCAGGTAACCGCCACCCGTACCAGCTATCGGTTGGTCAAAAGCGACGGTTAAGCGTCGCGACAGCGCTCACCTCTTCTATAGATATTTTATTGTTGGATGAACCTACATTCGGTCAGGATGCACGCAATACCTTCGCAATTCTGGAAAAGTTGGAGTCGTTGCGCAGGAATGGGATGACGATTGTGATGGTGACTCATGATTTGAATATTGCATCGAATTTTGCAACGGATTGTTGGAAAGTTGCTGATGGTAAGCTTGTGTCGTGCACTCGGCAAGGGGGTGTTGCTGATGCCCGCTTGGTTTACACCTGATCGCGAAACATGGTTATTTCGAGTGAATCCTGCGTTGAAATTCATGATATTTGTTTTGCTATTGCTCATTACACTTTTCACGAGGAATTTACCTTTTGTCAGTTGGCTAGCTGTTCTATTCGGAATCCTACTCTACGGTTTCAGTGGATACCCGATTCGAAAGTTAGTATTGCTATCGATTCCTCTCGTCATCTCCTTCGCTTCTTCAGCATTTACGATGATGCTGTTCGGAAAAGGAGATGCCGTGTTATGGCAATGGGGCATCCTTAAAATTTCAGAAGAGAGCATTCAGCACGGATTGTTGCTTGGCACGAAGTCGTTAACGTTTGGGCTGGTAGGCTTTACGTTCTTACTCACTGTTCAGCCCGTGTTGTTCTTTTACGCGATGATGCAGCAATATCGTTTGCCTTCAAAATACGCTTATAGTTTCATCGCATCGATTCGCTTGCTACCTCTAGTTGTAGAAGAGATACATGTGAGGACGAATGCGTTGAAAGTTCGTGGCATTACCTTTTCCCGTGGAATGAAAGGTTTAGGCGAACGGGTTCAAGCGTACACCGTTCCGTTGTTCGCTCAAAGTATTCGCCGAGCGCAACGGATCGCGATTGCAATGGAAGCGAAACAATACCAGATGGGGGCCGCCCGAACTTACTACTATCCAACTTCGTACAGTCGGATTGATGTAGTGTTTATAGGGGTGGTTGTTGTGAGTGTTGCTGGCGTTATGCTACTTGCGTTTGGGATGAACTAAGTAGAAAACAGGAGCCTCCTTGTAATGGGAGCTCCTGTTTTTATTATGGTGTTTCAATAGAATTGCTTCGCGAATGCGAAGCAACCCTTATTCAGCTTTTAAAGTGCTTGATTGGTCGCGTGATGGTTAGGCGTTGGCGTCTGTCTTCATACCGCGGGCGATTGATTGGGACTCCACTTTGTGTTTATGAGCACTTTTTGAAGTTTATGAGCACTTTCTAGGATTTATGATCACTTTTTAAGTTTTATGAGCACATTCCATGATTTATGAGCACTTTTCATGTTTTATGAGCATTTATCAAAATTTATGAGCACTTACCCAAGTTTATGAGCGCTCCACCATCTCCGTAGCTAAATGTCCCCCTTGAGTAGGCAATATTCCAGCCGCCATCGCTTCGCTTCGTAGCTCATCCCGGAATTTCGGATGTGCAATCGCAATCAAAGCTTCTGCACGTTCGCGAAGCGACTTACCATGTAGCTTGGCAATTCCGTATTCTGTTACGATACAATCGACTTCGTTTTTAGACGTCGTTACGACAGAACCTGGAGTAAGATTTAATTTGATGCGTGACATGGTATCGTTCTTCAATGTCGAGTACATGCAGATAAACCCTTTTCCATTTTTCGAAAGTTGGACAGCCCTTGCGAAGTCTGCTTGTCCGCCTGTTGACGAATAGTAGTTTCCGGCAATCGTTTCAGAAGCACATTGGCCATACAAGTCCACTTCTGTTGTCGCATTGATAGAAACAATATTATCCTCTTTTGCAATCTCATATGGATCATTGACCATACTCACCGGCAAAAACTCGACGCTAGGATTATTGTGAAGGAACTCATATAGTCGCTGAGTCCCATAGGCAAAGGTCGTCACAATTTTACCTTGATGGGTGCATTTGTTCATACCTGTCACCGCACCTGAGGCAACGAGGTCCACAATACCATCAGTCAACATTTCAGTATGGATTCCCAAATCACGGTGGTCCCGTAGCATACTCATAACGGCATTCGGAACCGCACCAATTCCCACCTGCAACGTATCTCCATTTTGAATTTGAGACGTGATATAACTTGCAATCTTTTTGTCTTTTTCATTACTTACTGGACACTTCTCTTCTGCAAGGAAAGCATCATGTTCGACATAGCCTTCAATTTGGCTCATGTGTACTTGGTTTTTCCCGAAGGTGCGTGGCATGTACCTGTTCACTTCGAGGATAAATGGAACTTTCCCGATGAACTCTGAGACATAATCGGCTTGGGTTCCAAGTGAGAAGTACCCGTGCTCATCAGGTAAAGATGCAACCGCCATGACGACTGGACGTCTCAGTGTTTCACGTAACAACCTCGGGACTTCGTTGAATACATTTGGAACGAGATCGACAACTCCACTGCGGAATGCGTTGCGTGTCGCTCCGCTCAAAAAATATGACGTATGCGACAAATGTCCTTTCATTTCTCCTCGAATATAAGCACGTTCGCGGAGTGCCAACATTTGGTGAACGATTACGTGATCCAATTGTTCATAATTTGCTTCTAATAGATCCAGTAACAAGTGAGGTTCCCCATTTGCAATTGGAATAATGAGATCAGTGCCAGGTTGCATTAGTGCCATCAATTCTAGCTCGCTCAAATGTTTCGTCATGATTAGGTTAACAGCTCCAGTTCATATGATACTTCGATTATATCGCAGACTGAGCGCTCGCTCAATAGAGAGCTCAACGAGTTAATCACTTATTACGAAAACAAACCTTCCGCATCAATCTGCGAAAGGTTTGTTTCTCTTTTTCCTAATCATCCAGACGAACAATCCTGTTATCACAAGGAAACTGACAATCAGAGATGCACCGAAGTAAGGCGGCCGATAAAACATTTCTATTGTATTTTTGCCTGCTTCAATCGGGATACCCGAAAACGCATAATTCGCTTTCAACACAGACACCTTTTCTCCATTCACTTTCGCAGTCCATCCTTTTTCAAATGGAATTGGCATTACAGCCAAGCTGTCTCCGTTCGAATTATCGAGCTGAACGGTTGCATGGCCGCCTTTCCACTCAACTATGGGTTCAGAAGTCTGTTCGACCTTCCGCTCAGCCTCCTCAAGTGTCGAATAATCCTCAGCGTAAAGCGCTAAATCACTTAATGTATACGTCCCTTCAGGCACTCGAATTCGAATAGTTTCTTCAGACGGAACCCGGATCGTGATGTCATTGACACGAGTGCGGTATATCGAATCCGTCCGTTTACGAGTCGTTTTATAATCATTCACTTTCAAGTGAAAGCCTTTGTCTGCAGTTGAGCGCTCCAAGTAAAACGAAATATACGTGTCCTCTTTCAACAGACGTACGTCAGAGACTTTCAAATCGATACCGCCATTCTTTCCTGTAACAACAAGCTTGTCATTTTTGTACTCAGCTTGTACTGGTTGCACGGTAACTTTATCCATTAAATTTTCTACAGTTGGCGAAGTTTCCGGTTGTTCATCCCATTCTTCTAAAATCGCCCCATTTAACATCGCGTGCTCGCGTGCAAGCACAGGACTATCTTCCAACTCTTCTTCTGTATAAACCCTATGCGTTGTCCGAACAAATGGAAGACGGTGTTCGTTTTCAAACGCTTTGAATTTGCCATTATGCTCAACTTCTTCAAAGCCGAACGGAACCGGATTCCCTTTGTCTGAACGAACTGCATACACCCCGTTTAGTATGCTATATAGATTCGCCCGCCCGCCAAACCCAGCATAGCGACTGACACTTTCCCGTCCCATATCGATCGACAAATCGTTTAAGTAAAAATGTAACAAGTGCTGATTTAAAATACTCGAGTAAATGCTCGTCCCTAAAAAGTCTTGGACAATCGGTGTGTTGTTGCGTGTGCCGATCATCCAATCGATACGAGCTAGTGGATCCTCTTCACGTACCGTCAACTGCTGAACAAGTTCACGTGATGCTTCCCCGTTATAGGAATCGCTTGTGAAAAAGGACTGTGGAATGCCTTGCCCCTCGACTTGCTCCACCTTGGAATTATTACCTGTCAACTTCTCCTCTTGAAACAAATTCACGGTAATTAGACTAGACGCAACAATCCCAATCCACAATGCGATGTCCCAATGCTTAAATTGACGTACAGTAGCTAAAATCGCAATCGCACATGTGATTAACGCCATTACCTCTAAACTGTCCGAATACAAACTCGGCTTTCCTTCTAACTCTAATTTCGAAAATAACATGTAGAGTCCAATCGTTCCGAGTGCCGCAATTACTGCATACTTTAGCTGGATTTCCTTCCAATTTTGAAGCGTGATAGCTACCAGTCCTCCAGCAACAAGCATGAGCATGTGTTCCCAGCGAAATTGTGGCGCTGATAATCCATTAAACACACTTCCCACTGCAGGAGAAGCATGCAACACTGCTAACAGTACGGTCATGATTGCAAACAACCGAAATCCTCTCTTTTTATAGAGAGGGAACAGAAATAAACAAATAATCGCAAATGCAGGTAAGACAACCAACTTCCCGTCGGACAATATATTTTCTGTCATGTCGAAAAGAGGAATCTCCCCTTCAAACGGGGGTCTGAAGTTATTCAAATATCCGTAAACTGCTGGAACGAAGAATGGCGTACTTATCGCAGCTCCGAGCACTCCACCCACCAGAAAATATACAATCTGGCGCTTTCGCTTCAGTTCGTTCTCTACCAAAGGGATGAACCAACGAAAAACTATGTATATGAATGTTAGTAGGAAGTTAATATACGCAAAATAGAAGTTATCCACCATACTAAGCGCGACCGCTACAATGAACCAACCTGGTTTTCCATAGCGCATAATCCGCTCTGCCCCAATGAGTAATAGCGGCAAAAAAACAATCGCGTCTGCAAAGAACTCCCAATACGTAACATGGCGGAAATACAAAATACTGATTCCATAAATGACTGCGCCAATATAGGAAAACCGGCTTTTCAAACCGATTAATCGGAAGAAAATCGTCGTGATGATCAAAATCACTGACAGACGAATGATGCTGACAAAAACGGTAACATCCGCCCAGTATTGAAGATCAGGTGTTGCCAACAATCCAATCCATTCTAAAAATGCCGTAATTGCTACAGTTACTAGGAAAACAATAGACGTAGAAAAATAATAACCGAGCTGGGAAAATGAGCCTCCCCCTAATCCGAAGCGTTCGGAGTAAAAGAAATTTCCATCTCGCATGGATTCATAAAGAAAATGTTTGAAAGGGATCATTTGTGATAACCCATCATTCGGTCCTACCACATAACGTTCTTGCATCCATTCAGACAACATGAATCCATGAGCAATTATAGCTGTGATCACGCTCACCATAACAAGACCAATCCAACTCTTTTTCGTCATCACGCTGCCTTCAGCACCTTTCCAGTTACGATGAATGTGACAGGAACTGTGATGATTAGTGCCCCGAGCGGTGCAATGCTACTGTTCACATGAAATCCGTCCACTAGAATGTAGAGCAATACTGCTGTCACTGCTATATTGACGAGTTGAGTCACCGGATAGATTAAAAACTTTTTTAATGTCGGTTTTACTTTGTATGTCACATAACTATTCAAGAAAAAAGAAATGATCATGCTTAAAATGACTGCGCTGAAATGCGCAACCATATAAACAAGTCCTAGCTCTTTTAATCCAAACAAGTAGAACGCATAATAGGTTGCTGTATTAATAACGCCAACAATGGCGAATGTGATGAATTCACGAACTTCGAATTTTGGCATGAGAGACTGGTTTTCCTTTCACCGCGGCGCTTGTCCGGCGGACGAGATAATGGGGACGTTTTTTTGTTTCATTGTAAATCCGTCCAACATACTCTCCGATGATGCCAAGAGATAATAATTGGACACCGCCAAGAAAGAGTACTGCTGAAATGGTCGTGAAATAACCTGGTACGTCCACCCCGTTTCTTGCAATATCAGCTAATGTAATAACTATATAGGAAATAGCTAAGAACATGCTTAATATTCCTGTATAGAAGCACAAGCGTAACGGCTTTGTGTTGAACGAAACAATACCGTCCACTGCATAGTTGAGCAATTGTTTAAATGACCACTTCGTCTCGCCATGTTGTCGTGTGACATTCTCATAACAAATCGTCTTCTGTTCCAATCCAATCCATGAATACAGTCCTTTAGAAAAACGATTTCCTTCACTGAGTTGCAACAACGAATCGACTGCGCGGCGGCTGAGCAGACGGAAATCACCTTCTCCATCATGTAACTCGACTTCGATAGTTTTGTTAACTCCCCAATAATAAGCACGGGACAGCAATGAACGAATCGGAGAGTCCCCTTTCCGATTACGTTTAGCAATAACTTGGTCATAGCCCTCTTCATAACCTCTGATCAATTGAGGGATTAAATCTGGTGGATGCTGCAAATCTGCATCCATTAATATCACGGCATCCCCTTTTGCATACTCAAGACCTGCTAAAATAGCAGCCTCTTTCCCAAAATTACGTGTAAAGGATACATATTCAACTTCTGGATAATCAATTAGTGCCCCACGAATTTCGTCCATGGTTTTATCGTCACTTCCATCATCTACAAATAACACCTCGTAGGGTAACCCACTTGACGACATGACTTCGTTCAATGCTTTCATCATGTTGAAAATATTGCCTTCTTCGTTATATGAAGGGATGACGAATGAAATAAACAATTGCTTCATTCTGTGCACCTGCTTTCTAAATTTGTGCCAACGGCTTTCCTTCTAATACCCGTTTTTCATGGAAATATCACCTTTTGTTAAGAGAGATTATGTTCAGAATGATTCATTTGTTTAAACAGGTTCCTACGAAGCACTGAAGCTGTCCATTCTCAACCTCAAAGAATTTTCACCTTGTTCTGCGAATTTGTTCTCTTATTGCATCGTCTTCTGATTCAGCGCATACTTAGTTAGGTACATTTAGAAGACAGGAGTTTGACTTATGATTTCAACTAATGACATGATCTCCCAAGATCCTTGGGAAGCTTATTTAGACGTGGATACCCACGGACACCAAGTACTTTCGAGCATTGAATTCACGACGACTTACTTGTGCAATATGCGTTGTGAACACTGTGCGGTTGGCTATATGCTTCAACCAAAGGACCCCGACGCTCTTCCGATAGAGTTGCTTATCCAGCGACTCGAGGAAATCCCTCATTTACGCACAATTAGCTTAACCGGTGGTGAACCGATGTTTTCAAAACGATCGGTGGAACGATACGTCCTGCCTCTCCTTAAATATGCGCACGAACGTGGCGTTCGTACCCAGATGAACTCCAATTTGACGATGCCACTTGAGCGTTATGAAATGATCGCCCCCTACCTCGATGTACTTCACATCTCCCATAATTGGGGTACCGTAGAAGATTTCGCTGAAGGCGGATTTGCAAATATGGAACGCATCCCTTCTTTTGAACGTCGTGCAGAACAATTTCAACGGATGATTGAAAACAGTCGTGCACTGGCAGACTTAGGGGTAATGGTCTCCGCAGAAACCATGTTGAATCGCAGAACGCTTCCTCACTTACAAAAAATTCACGAACAAGTTGTACACGAAATGAAATGTGCACGACACGAAATTCACCCGATGTACCCTAGTGACTTTGCTTCAACTCTGGAAGTCCTTTCATTGGATGAAACCCGCACGGCTATAAAAGAAATCCTTCAATTCCGTGATCCTTCCACCTGGATGCTGTTTGGTACGCTGCCTTTCTATTCTTGTAGCCCATCTGTTGCGGACCAGGAACTATTGGCTCAACTTAAATCGAGTCCTAACGTGTCGGTCCGAAATGATCCCGATGGACGATCCCGCTTGAATGTCAATATCTTTACAGGTGATGTCATTGTGACTGATTTCGGAGACGTGCCACCTCTTGGTAATATTCAACAAGGGAACCTTCCTGAAATGTATGAAGCGTGGCAACAACACCCGCTCGCTAAATCCGTTAGCTGTCACTGCCCAGCTGTTCGTTGTCTTGGGCCGAATCTACTTGTTAAGAATGCTTACTATAAGGACATCGACTTCACAACTAGAAAATCAGTAATGGTATAATAGTCTCTATCAAACGAATAAGGGGATGTAACGTCTATGTATACAAAAGTTTTTTTAGCAACCGCCTTTACAAGTAATTCACAAAAAGAGGTAGAGGTATTGAAAGACTGCCTGTTCTGTATTGATGAACATGGTATGATCGAACGCATCGTACGCCCCGAGCAGTCTGATTATGAAAAAGTACTCAATGAGTATATACATACAGATGTTTTCCAAAAGATTGATGATGGGTCCTATTTGCTACCTGGCTTCATCGATTTGCACATACATGCCTCTCAATGGGCACAAGCTGGTACAGCACTGGATATTCCACTCCATGATTGGTTAAGCACGTATACATTCCCTTCTGAAGCGAAATTTGCAGATCTTGACTATGCGAAATTAGTTTATGAAGATGTAGTCAGCACGCTTCTCGCAAACGGTACAACCACTGCTCTTTACTTTGCGACGGTTCACAAAGAAGCCAGTGTTTTGCTAGCGGACATTTGTGCAAAACGTGGTCAACGTGGTCTAGTTGGAAAAGTTGTAATGGATTTAGTTCAGGAATGTCCTGAGTTTTATCGAGATTCAAGTACACAGACTGCTTTGCAGGATACTGAGGAATTTATTCTAGAAGTGAAGAAGATTGCTGAGACAACTAAGCAAGGAGTCTATCCAGTTGTCACTCCTAGATTCATCCCAACATGTACGAATGAGGTACTTGAAGGTCTTGGTGCGCTTGCAGCCAAGTATGATACACATATTCAGTCACATTGCAGTGAAAGCGATTGGGCCCATCAGCATGTGCAACAACGTTTTGGAAAGAACGATGCACAGGCGCTCAATGATTTTGGATTGTTACAGGACAAGTCTGTAATGGCTCATAGTAATTTCCTTTCTGATGACGATGCAAAATTATTTGCTGAAACAGGTAGTGCGATAGCCCACTGTCCGGTTTCTAACGCGTACTTTGCGAATAGCGTAATTCCTATTGCAAAATTTGCTCGTATGGGAGTGGATATTGGACTAGGTTCAGACATCTCCGGTGGATTTTCTCCAAGTCTTTACGATAATTCCCGTCAAGCAGTCATGTCTTCCCGCATGTTAGAAGATGGCGTAAATCCTAACGTACCTGCTGATGAACGAGGTGTAGAAGATTCTCGCATTACGATTGCAGAAGCATTCTACTTGGTCACAGCTGGTGGTGGAGCGAGTTTGAGTCTGCCTATAGGACGGCTGGAAGAAGGTTATGCATGGGATGTCCAGCGCGTTGATCCTACAATCTCGACAGCAAAGCTTCCATTATTCGATCCTAACGAGCCCCTAATTGATATTTTTCAAAAGATGATGTACCTTGTACGGCCTGAAAATATTCGGGATGTCTGGGTCCAAGGCGAACTTGTTCATTCTCGTAAGTGAACTAGACATACGGACCTCTAGACAACCTTTAGCTATAGCTAGGAAAAAAATTGTATTAAACACATAATTTTTCTTCAATAATTGCTTAACTCTTCGTTTAGGAGGACATACTGTTTATCGAACGAGCAAAATAGTACTATTCCCCTACAAAAATCTATTATCTTTGCTTTATTTTCCATTTAATATGTATTACACCATCTTCATAGGCATATTGAATAATTTATTTCGTAAACCGAGATATTCGCTTTAAGAATGGTTATACTTAAACGCTGTAGAATTATACTTAGTCAGCACTTTCTTTGATGTCTTTTTTTGATGGATGAACTTATTTTTTCTTATTTTCTATTGCTCATTGGAGTTACGAATTCAACCTTACATCACGGAAGATCAGCTATAGGAGTGACGTACGGTGTATCTACAAACCAAAAAAAGGAGGAGAAAGTAATGTCTGAAACGCAAGTTCCAAAGAATACTCAAGACAAAAAAGGGATGAGCCGTCGTAATTTCATGAAGAACACGGGTCTCCTTGCCGGCGGTTTAGTCGGCGGTGGTTTGTTCGGTGGTTTGATCACGAATCAGATGAAGAAACAGCCAGCGAGTGACAAAAAACCTGCAGCGTCTGAGAACAAGGACATGGAAGCTCGTACGTTCTTCAGTAAAACCGAAGATTTCGAAACGATTTCCGCTGCTACTGAACGACTTTTCCCTGAAGACAAGGCTGGCCCAGGGGCAATCGCTCTTGGAGTTCCTTACTTCATCGACCGTCAGCTATCTAGCGACTGGGGGTCTAACGCAAAAGAATACATGAAGGGACCGTTCCCGCAAAACCAGGAAGCGGCCTATTATGAGGACCAAAGCAAGGACCAGAATAAGCAAGGACCTAACTCGGTGACACAGGTAGCTGCACCGACTCCACGCTATCAGACACGTATGAACCGTGGTGAGATCTTTAGAGAAGGCGTCAAGACACTTCAAGACACAGCACAGTCGAAGCATAAGAAGAAATTCTTTGAACTCGAAGGTGAACAAATGGATGAAATCCTAACAATGTTGGAAGAAGGAAAAGTTCGTATGAACGGAATCCATTCAACTGTTTTCTTTAACCTCTTGCTGCAAACAACCATTGAAGGTGCGTACGCAGACCCTGTTTATGGTGGAAACCGTAATATGGCAGGCTGGAAGATGAAAGAATTCCCTGGACCTCGTATGGGGTATCTTGGACAAATTGAAGATGAAGAATTCGCAGTAATGAAGCAGGAAAGCCTACGCGATTATCAAGAAATGTGGGGCTAGGAGGAAACTAAATGGCTAAAAAACTAGAAAAAGTAGACGTTGTTGTTGTAGGTAGTGGCTGGGCTGGCGGTATTGTATCTGCCGAAGCTGCAAAAGCAGGACATAAAGTCGTAACACTTGAACGAGGAAAACCTGTAGATCGTGGCGACTATGTTGGTGTAAAGGACGAACTTCGCTTTTCAGATCGCTATGAAATGATGCAGAACCTAGCTCCTGAAACAATTACATCACGAAATACATTGGACGAAGAGGCATTGCCGGTTCGTACAAGAAATGAAATGATGGCAGGAACCGACTTAGGCGGAGGTAGTGTCCACTGGGCTGGAGCTACGTATCGCTGGAGACCGATTGACTTCGAAATCCGTTCTAAAACGATTGAGCGCTACGGCGAAAAGAAAATCCCTGAAGGCATGATCATTCGTGACTGGGGTATTACGTACGATGAGATGGAACCGTATTATGATAAGTGGGAAAAAACAGCGGGGATTTCTGGAGAACCGGATCCACTTGGCGACAAGAGATCAAGCGATTATCCTAACCCTCCTATGAAGGAGTCGCCAGCAATCCGTTTGTTTAAAGATACAACGAAAAAGATGGGCTACCATCCCTATCAAGTAGCCTCTGCCAACCTTTCACAATCGTATAAGAATCCAGATGGCGAAACAATTGCTCAATGTATGTTCTGCTCATTCTGTACGGAGTATGGGTGTGACTTTGGTGCAAAATCAGATCCACTTGTAACCGTAATCCCGACAGCGATCAAAACAGGTAACTGTGAAATTCGTACAAACTCTCTTGTTCGTCGTGTATTGCACGAAAACGGTAAGGCTACAGGCGTGATGTATGTCGACCTTCGGACAGGTATTGAATATATTCAGCCAGCAGATGTCGTTGTGCTTGGGGCATTCTCGTTTACAAACAACCGACTTCTCATGCTTTCTAAAATCGGTGAGCAATATGATCCCGTGACGCGTAAAGGTGTCATTGGCCGTAACTTCAATGGTCAATTCAACATTACATTCTTAGGAGCACGCGGCTTCTTCGATAAAAAGAAATTCAACCTGTTCATGGGAGCTGGAGCACTCGGTGGAACATTGAGTGACTTCGCTGGCGATAATTTCGACCACACTGACCTTGACTTCATCAACGGTGGTGGAATTGAATTACGTCAGTATGGTCATGGACCGATTGCAACGAACAGTGTTCCAAAAGGAACAAAAGGCTGGGGTCCAGAATTTAAAGAGAAATCTGTCCACTACACAAACCGTAGTTTAGTTGCTTGGTATACTCCAGCGGTTATGTCATGGTGGCACAACTATACGTCTCTCGATCCAACGTATACGGATGAGTTCGGAGACCCATTGCTACGAATCACTAACAAATATACTGATCATGATAAAGCTATGGCTAAATTCGGCATTGAAAAATGTACGGGAATCATGGAAAAAATGGGTGCGGACATTGTCGACCCAGACAGCATCCCCGAAGAGTTCGATCACATTTATGATGGTGGTCACTATGCAGGCGGAGTGAGTATGGGTGAAAATCCAGAAACGTCTGCTATCAATAACTACTTGCAACTGTGGGATATGGAAAACCTATTCGTCGTTGGCGGATCTGCGTTCCCACAATTCGGTGGTCACCACCCTACTGCAACGATCGGTGCACTTTCTTACCGCGCTTCAGAAGGGGTTATCAAATACTTGAAAGAACCAGGTCTTCTTACACAACCTAAAAAAGAAGGCGCGAAAGCATAACTAACTGAAATACAAAAGGACTGTCCAGAACGTCAGTAAACACTGACTTCTGTGACAGTCCTTTTTCTATCCTCACTACTCAGTCTTGCAGTTGGAGGCTACTTTCAATGGCTAGTAGGTTTTCTCGATATCGCCTCATCTCGCCTCTCGTAATATCTCCTTTTTCAAATGCTATCTGGATGAAACTCCTTTCAGTATGAAGGGCAAAATCAATCCATTCATGCAAATGATGTGCTGCTTCTTTTGGTAGACCATAGCCCCCCATTCTTTCATAATTCAACAGGAAGGCTTCGATGAGCTCTGCTGAGAATTGACCGTCTTCGAGTGATTTCAATTTCTCTGTTATGAATTGCCCATTGCTTTGCAGGAGAATCATCCGCTGTTCTTTGCGTTGTTCTGCTGTGAGCGGTGTCAAATGCATTCCTTGAAGATGTTTTTTCAAAAGTCGGCTGTAAAACGCATTAACTCTATACTTTTTCTCTTTCGAAATTTTATAAAGTCGTTTGTTCAACCTTCTAAGAACCGGGAATGCAAGTTGGATACGGATACGGTCCTGCCTTACTAACTCCCGTGTATTCTCCAGCTGCCAATCCATAATCAGTTGGCGTAGTTTTCTCTCACTATTGTTCATTTCCTTTAAATTGCTGAGGGAAAAAATCCGGTCGTTGTACATCCGAATCACTTTGCCAATCGCTCTCTTATTCTCACTCGTCCTATGTTTTCTTAATTCTTTTTTCACTTCTCGAAGCATTTCAATTTCCCACTCATTGTCATGTTGAAGCATAGTCCCTTCAACTTTGGGTGCGAACAAATGCATTGTGAAGTTAGCAAGCAATAGGGTCAATAATATAACCCCTGCGGCGATGAACAGCAACAGATCACGCCCCTCGAACGGCGTACCATCACTTAAAAATAACGGAAGGGACAGTACACTGACTAATGTAATAGTCCCTCTCACTCCAGAAACTGTATAGAGTAGAGTATCCGATATTCTTCTTTTGCTCACAAATTCAGTTGTTTTCTGGAAATTATTGAATAGAACAATCCACAAGAACCGCAAGCCAAGCAGTACTAAAGTAATCGCTAAAATGTAGCCAAGTAGAGTGATGATTTCAAGATGTTGATCATTTAAAATCGTTTGCAAAATACTTGGAATCTGAGTCCCTAGCAATACAAAAACGATTCCATTCAAACTGAATGAAATGACTGACCAGGTGTTTCTGGACAATAAATTCAGTTGTGCGACTTCGACATTCAGCTTCTTATAGCTAAGTGAGTGGACAATCCCCCCGCTCACTACCGCTAAGATACCATTAACTCCCACTTTTTCAGCAATCACAAATATTAGAAATGGCAAAAGTACTTCCATGAGGATAAACGACGTGCTATTTTCAATCCCCAGTTCGCGAAGTCGTCTCATCAGTGCGATTTCTAAGAAACTCAACACTGCGCCAAGGATAATTCCACCGATAGAAATGATTATAAAAGTAGTACTCGCTTGGAACAATGAAAATGTTCCTGTCATTAAAGCAGCCACTGCAAATTGAAAGGATACAAGGCCTGACGCATCATTGATCAGCGATTCTCCTTCGAGCGTATGCATGATCTTATGGGGAACTTTCACTTTTTCCGCCAATGCACTAACTGCAACTGCATCTGTAGGCGCAAGTGCAGCAGCGAGCGCAAACGCGGCCGCTAATGGTAAGGATGGCAGCAGTAAGTGGATGAATCCTCCGAGCAGCCCAACAGTAATAAATACCAGGCCAATTGAGAGAGACAAGATTGATTTACGCTCTCGCCAAATTGCTTTTTTATCTACATTCACTCCATCGTTGAACAAGATCGGGGCTATGAAAAGAAGCAGGAATAGTTCTGGACTTAACTCTAGTGAATGATTTGTCAGTGGAATGGCTAGCACAATCCCTAAGGCGACCTGGATAAGTGGGATTGCAATGGTAGGTAAAAACCGATTAAGTACATTGGATAGAAAAACCGCGCTCAGCATGAGCAAAATTATTTCAAAGATTTCCATTCCTTCACCTTCTTTATGGTTGATTCACTTTTATGTCTTGTAGTTGTAAGTATGCTCTTAGGTACAGTAATATATAGCGCCTAAAAGAGCCTGCCGAATATATATTAACAGCCGCTCCACCTTGAAAATTATACGGTAAACTATGCTATTTAGACACTAAAAAGCAAGAGGTTATAAACCATTCACATCTATCCTAGCTATTGTGGGTGGTTTAATTTTCTAAATGAATGGTATAAATAGGTATAGAGTTTAGGAGGAGTGATTCGATGAAAGTAAATGAGGAAGCACGCAAAAAGCTATTGGATACAGTAAATGGTCTCAGTGATGAAGAGCTGAACTGGAAAGCCTCTGAAGACAAGTGGTCCATCCGCCAAGTGCTAGAGCACCTTTATTTGATGGAAGGCAGCGTTGCAAAGGCAATTCAATCGCAACTCACAAAGGGAGAACCTCATGAAACCGCCGACAAACCAATTGAGCGGACAGTCGATCGGTCAACAAAAGTTGAAGCGCCTGACTTCGCAACACCTAGTGAATCCTTTGCTACAGCTGCGGAGTTGAAGGATAAACTAAACGCATCCCACACCTTGCTTCAACAACTTGAAGATACTACTCCCTCTGAACAGCTGAAGGAGAGATCTTATCCACATCCTGTCTTTGGTGACATGAGCTTAGACCAATGGATTCCCTTCGTGGGATACCATGAGTTACGGCATATTGAACAAATCCAAGAAGTAAAAGAATCCATGAATGTTACAAAATAAGTTCCAGATTGCACTATGAAATGATAGAAAGGCCGAGACGCTTTGAAGACGTCCCGGCCTTTCTTTTACATTTTTTATTGGCGTAGCCAAATCAAGTTCTCGTCTTCTGCAAAACCAGCGATATTGTACACAAATAACACATCTTGAATCTCTTTTTCTTTAACGACTTGTGCCATATCCCTATGGTCATAACGCAAATCGACCATATAGATTTCTTCAAAGTGATTCGCTAGAAATGGAACGAGCGCATGGGCGTATGAGTCTTTGAAGATCATCAGTTTTCGTCCGTTTTTCACATTGGAATGGATGGTTACAGCACGATGATTACCGCCTAAAAACAATGAATACTGATCACGTTTTTCAAGAAACTCCCATGCATATAGTGAATCCATTTTCGATTGACCATCGTCAATGTCGACGTCATAGGATACATGAAACTTCGGCTCAAACACGTCGATTTCATCTGATTCAACTGAGGGGTCATTTGCCTTTGCGTCATACGTTCCCCTGAAGTTTTTAGACACGGTCCGAATGGCAAACTCATCTGAAGATAACGGAGCCATTCCCATTTTCTCCATCGCCGCGCGGTAAGCTACATACGCCCCGTGTGTCGTCCAGTGATGGTCTGTGTGGAAATAGATCGGCTGCTCTTTTGCCGCTTTTAATGCGCCGGTTGCATCTATCCAGCTGATATCTCCTTTCACTTGTTCTTCGACGCGTTGAATAGCAGCTGTTTCACTTGCTGTTTGCGCGAATTTCGGCAACTTATCAGGATATATTTCGATAGAGGTCGGGGCAAGTAGTCCGTAAACTGAAACACCTTTTGTCTTCTCAAGAAACCGTGAAATACTCTCACTATTGGCATCGAGTTGCTCTGAAGGGGGTTTAAACTTCTCAAACAAATAGCCGTCTTCCCCGAAGTACACTCCATTGTTATCCTTTTTCAAAACAACTTTTTGAGCAGTTGCTTTGATGCTTGTCCAAAAACGTTTATGAACGAACTGATCACTTAAGTACGTTTCTACATCTTTTGTAAACGCTCCTGATGTGATTCTGTCCAGAGACACTTTGGGGAATTCCATAAGAGGACGATTTTCTGCTTGTGAAAACGGTTGGTCATCTGCCAGCAGATTCATACATGCAATCCCACCAATAAAAACGGCAAATACGACAATCATAATAGTATTCAATCGCTTCACAATTCTCCCCCTCCAGTCTTGTTCGAATTTCAGATTGTGTTAGAAACGGAAGTACAGGAATGGATTAAACGAGTCGTCGACTAAGTATGCAGTCGATAGGAAGAGAATCGCCATGAAAAAGACCACCTGCAAAGCTGTCTGGATCCATTCGTTTCGAATAATTTCACTACGTTCGACACACTGTTTCCACAGTCGCGTAAATAGCGGCGTTGATAAAAGTCCGGCAACCAGCAACAAAACGCCATTTGTATAAAGATCATATAGAAATGCTGTATCGTAGAGGGGGCGTCCTCCCAGCCCGACCATCACTTGCGCATAGCGAATCCCTTCGTTAATATCTTCAAAGACGAATAACACCCAGCTGAACAAGATGGCGATGAGTAAATAACCATGCTGGACAAAACGTGGGAGCTTTTCCAGCCATTTGAGTAGACCCGCGCGTTCAATCCCAATCAACACTCCGAAATACAATCCCCACAACACATAATTCCAACTGGCTCCATGCCATAATCCAGTCAATCCCCAGACGATGAACAAATTCCGATAAAGCACAAACTGTCCCTTTCGATTGCCCCCAAGCGGAATGTAGACGTAATCTCTGAACCAGGAACCGAGTGTTATATGCCAACGCCGCCAAAATTCAGAAGCATTCTTCGCGATATATGGATACTTGAAGTTTGTTGGGAAGCTAAATCCAAACATTTTCCCAAGACCTATCGCCATGTCCGAATAGCCACTGAAGTCAAAGTAAATCTGGAACGCAAATGCAATAATGCCGAGCCATGCAGCTAATACAGTCAGGTCTGAAACACCCTGGCTTTCAACACTAGCCCACAGTTGGCCGATTGAATTGGCGACCAACACCTTCTTACCGAGTCCGATGATGAATATCCGAACACCATCAGCAAATTGACTGAGCTGAAACGTCCGATTCATCAATTCTTTCTCTATAATTTCATAGCGTACAATAGGTCCTGCAATCAGTTGAGGAAATAAGGAGACATAGAGCGCAAATGTTATGATATTCTTTTGCGGACGGACATTCCCTCGGTACACATCGATCGCGTAGGACATCGTTTGAAACGTATAAAACGATATACCGATTGGTAGTGGCAAATCCAATGGTTCAACGCCTGTTCCTATGATGGAGTTGATACTTCCAATTAGAAAGTCAGCATACTTAAAAAATGATAAAACAGCTAAATTTACAACGAGTGAGGACACGAGTCCCAATTTTGCATAGAGTGGTCGTTGTTCTCGATACCGTCCGATAATACGACCATGTATGTAATCCGTTAGTGCAGAAAAAATCATTAAAATTATGTAAACAGGTTCGCCCCATGCATAAAAAAACAGGCTAACACCAAGTAACGTGAAGTTTTTCATCGCGCGTGGACTGATGTAATAGAGTAAAATTGCTATAGGCAAAAAGAAAAAGAGAAACGTTAAACTGCTGAATACCATGCGCGACACTCCCTCACCAAACCAATTAGAAAAAGGCACACACTGTGCCTTTTAGTTTGTTAGAAACTTTCGTTGAATGCTTTCTCGATTGCTTCCGGATTTGTATATGTCACATACAAAAGGAATTTCCCTTTTGTGACGATTTTATTGTTCTTCACTTTTTCATATTGATCAGGTAAGTATCGCTCCCAAGTTTGAACTTGTGAAGCCAGTTCGTTTTCAAGTGATTTTTTCAATTCAGCGACCTGTTCTTCATCTTTTGCTTCCAGTACGATGATCTCATCTGCATTGACGTTCATTAGTGCAGCTATGACTGTCCCATTTGCGAGTAATTCAGGATTCATCTTCATTTTTTCAATCCAAATATTCGCTACGGAATTTTCATCTTTTGTATCTTTCAAATCCACTTCTTGATGGGTTTGACTCGTATCGTCTACACCTTCAGCTTTCAAATCTTCCGAAACTTGGTCCTTAATGTTCGAAACGATGTCTGTGAACTTCACTTCAGAGGCCTGTTCCTTATTCGGTTCGCCCGAAGACTGACTGCCACAAGCCGCCATCATGACTGCCATGCACAATACTACGATTCCTGCTAACTTCTTCATAAAATCCCCTCGATTCACTAAATGTTCGTTCCTATTAGAAGTAGTCGGATGAACTGATAAAAAGTTTCATTGTTATTTCGAAAAAGTGAGGTCCCCCTAAAATACCTTCACTGAAACTCTACATGAAATCAGAACGTCAAATTTCATAATGATGATTGGTTTTTACGAGAGGAATATTAATGAAATATCTTAATCAATAAAGTTTTGTAGAGATATTTGCAGAAATCTCGGTCTGAATTTCTTCAGCTTTTTCTACATCCTTCACAGCCAATCCGGTACACAAAACATCAATTAAAAACAATTGGGCGATTTTCGATACTAACGACCCGCTATCCAGCGGATTTTCTTTCGCTGATCCGAGTAGAATATGATCTGCGTATTGACTCAAAGGTGATTTTAAGTAGTTCGTCAATACAATTATGGTGGCACCTTTTTCTTTTGCGATTTTAACAGAGTCGACGATATCCTTTGTACCACCTGAAATACTAATTGCGATGACCACACTATTTTCGTTCAAAGAAGACGCGAGCATCACTTGAAAATGTGGATCGATGACAGCTGTCGCTTGGCGCCCTATACGGATGAGCCGGCTTTGCATATCGAGACCTGCAATCCCTGAAGAACCTACTCCAAAGATGACAATATTACTTTTCTGTTTGATCACTTCTATCGTACGCTGCAGTTCATTTTCATCAACAAGTCCTGCGGAGTCTTCAACAGCCCTTACCATATTATTGCGGATTTTATCCAAATAAGTACCGTGCTCTGGCACAGTAGCATCTGCCGCCAACTCTTGTGCATAGGAATACTTGAAATCTTGGAATCCTTTAAACTTAAGCTTCCTGAAAAAACGAAGGACAGTTGCTTCTGCTACACCGCTTGCCTCACACAATTCCGTGAGAGATAGGTAGATTACATGGGGTTCATTTGCTGTTAAATACGTATAGATTTTATGCTCTGATTTGGTAAACTGCGGCTTATATTGCTCCATGAGCACCGAAGGTTTCATCCCTTTTAACGGTCCCGTTTGCATAGAAATCGTCCTCCGTCCTCTTAGTCATTCTGAATAGGATTGTTGTTCAAAAAGTGCCGTACCGCTCCCAACAGATTTGCGTCATTCCCTCTTTCCGCTAGAACAACAGATAACTCTTTTTTGTGATTCGGCATCAGCTTCGTCTCGAGAGACGTTTGAATCGCTTCTCGCAACAACTCGCCTTGCGCAGAAATCCCTCCACCAATCACTACTACTGAAGGATTCAAAATCAGTACGAGTGACGCTAATCCAGTTGTCAAATCATCAATCCATTTTTCAAATACGACGTTTGCTTCAGCATTTCCTAAACGAATCATTTCAAAAAATGCAGGTAGCTCCAACTCACCAAATTGTTGCTGTACAGCAACAGCTAACGCAGCACTGGAGGCATATCGCTCATAACACCCTGCTTGTGTACATGTACAAGGATTTCCTCCTGGATGCAAAATCATATGGCCGATTTCACCACCAGAGAAAGTTGCTCCTCTATATAAACTTCCGTTGATGAACAACGCACCACCGATTCCCGTTCCAAGCGTTACAGTCAAAAAGTCGCTGACGTTCCGGGCGGCACCTACCCATTGCTCACCAAGTGCTGTACAGTTTACATCGTTGTCCATCGTTGCCGGCACATTGAACTTCGCAGTCACTCGCTCGCACACATTCATCCCAGAATAGCCTGGAATCGTGTCTGTGGCATAGATAATCGTCCCATTCTCTGTATCTACTTGGCCCGCTGAACTAATCGCAATTCCACTCAGATTTTGTAGTGCTTGCATCTCTTCGCAAATCATCAGGATTTTTTCCATGAGATGCGAACCGCCTTTCTTCGCTTCTGTTGGATATGCTTTAGGATTCGTCAACTTTCCATATTCATCTGAAATTGCTGTTTTTATGGATGTTCCGCCAATATCGATCGCACCAATGTACATAGCGATTCCCCCTTATCTATTCCATTTACTATATCATTTGAAACGGTAAAGGACAGCACCTAGTCTACGGCGCTGTCCTTTCGTACGATTCTTATAGTTTTTACTTTTGATCGTAATAAGTAAGCCCTGCAGAACTATCCTCTGCCTTACTCTTTTCTTTGAATAGTAAGCTAAACAAGTAACCAAATACGAGAGATGATACTAGGTTAATAAGTGAATACGCCCATAGTGTCGTGTCTGTGAAATAAGAAACGTAGATCGCGATTAAGGACGTTACAATGAAACCTGCAATCGCTCCTTTTGTATTCGCACGTTTCGTCAACACACCAAGAGTGAACGTACCACCGATAATACCAAGTACAAGACCCATCAGACCATTGAACCACTCATATGCAGAACTAACGTTAGAGTATGCGAGAACGATTGCAAAGATGATTGACAGGACACCTACGATGATGCTGACAATCTTAGCGATTTTCGTTCCTTTTTCATCGGTCATATTTGGACGTAGAACCTTTTGGATATCCAACGTCCAACTGGTCGCGACACTGTTCAACCCTGTAGAGAGTGTGGATTGACCTGCCGCAAAGAGTCCTGCGATGAGTAATCCCGAGATCCCTGCTGGTAACTCAGTAACGATGAAGTTCGCAAAGATGAGATCTTTTGCACCTTCAGGCATATCACCGCCAGCTTGCTTATAAAACACATATAATGACGTTCCGATAAAGAAGAACAAAGTTGCGGTACCAAGAGAGAGTACACCATTCATGATGGTCATCTTGTTCATCTGTTTCAAATCTGTCGTAGTCAAATAACGTTGTACCATGTCTTGACTCGAAATGTACGAGAACAATGTTGATAATCCAGCACCAAGGAAGATGATGAACAAGCTATCATTGAAGATATTCGGGTCAAAGATCACTGCTTCACTAAAGAATTTGTTGTCTTGGACACCGACTTTCATAATCTCAGGGAAGCCGCCTTTAACAGAGAGAATAAGTACGATGAGTGCGAAAACCCCGCCACCTATCAGGACAATCCCTTGGATGAAATCTGTCCACAGAACGGACTTAATGCCACCAATTGATGAGTAAATTGTCGCAATGACACCCATGAATAGAATGATTGCCACAGTATGAATACCAGTAACGGCCGATAATGCGAGCGCTGGCAAGTACATGATGATCGACATACGTCCAACTTGGTAAATGATGAAAAGTGAACTTCCCATAATCCGTAAGCCTTTGCCAAATCGTCTTTCTAAATATTCATAGGCCGTATCGATGTTGAGATTCCGATACACCGGTAAGAAGAAGTAAATGGCTACTGGAACAGCGATGAACAGCCCAATTTGACCTGCCCAAAGTTGCCAGTTTCCAAGATATGAATTCCCAGCAAGTGATAAGAACGAAATTGGAGAGAGCAGTGTTGCGAAAAGACTTACAGACGTGACCCACCACGGGATACTGCCGTCTCCTTTAAAGAACTCTTTCCCTTTCATTTCCTTTTTTGCAACAGCAACTCCGATGTAAAGAATTAAGAGCAAGTACGCAACCAAAATAACATAGTCTATTACTGCAAACTTTCCATCCATCCCTTTTCCCCCTATCGTTTCTTTGTCTATAGGTAAGCGCTTACTTGTAGTTCAAAAGACTTCAGCAGAAGTCTTTCTTTCCTCACTTAGTTAAAAAAGTTGATGCAAGTTCTTGAGCTACTTTCACTTTTTCTGCCGAAAGCTGTTTCATCGGCTTGCGGCAAACTCCCGCTTCCACGCCTTGTGTTTTCAACATTTCTTTGATTGTCTGATAAAGACCGTTCGCTAAAATGCCTGAAATGAGATCATTTGTAACTTTTTGGATTTCTCGTGCTTCGTCAATTTTACCTTCTTGAGCAAGTTGGAAAATTGAACGTGCACGTGTACCATTCACGTTAAACGTACTACCAATAGCTCCATCCACGTTTAAAACTGCTGCAGATAATAACATTTCGTCAAATCCTGAATAGATGAGTTTTTCAGGATACGCATGGCGTAAGCGCTCGAGTAAATAGAAATCAGGCGCTGTGAATTTAACACCGATTATTTTCTCATTTTCAAACAACTCACCGAATTGCTCCAGACTCATATTGACACCTGTTAAAGCAGGAATCGAATAGATAATCATCGTATTATCGACGCTGTTAATAATTGTGTTGTAATAGTCTTTGATCTCTTCGAAATCGAATTTATAGTAGAAAGGTGTAACGGCAGATAAAGAATCATAACCAAGATCTGTCGCGAATTTAGCAAGTTCAACAGCTTCATCAATGTTAAGTGCACCAACTTGTGCAATGAGCTTCACTTGGTCCCCTGCTTCGTCTTTGACAATTTCGAAGATCCGTTTTTTGTTTTCAGTCGAGATCAAGAAGTTCTCCCCTGTACTTCCATTAACGTATAATCCGTCTACTTTAGAGACATCGATGTTATGACGTACTAACTGGCGTAATCCTTTTTCGTGAATGTTACCCTGCTCGTCAAATGCACACATTAGTGCTGTAAAAATACCTTTCATTACTAATCCGCTCCTCTGTTTTAAATGATTGGTGTGAGTTTCTTATTTGTGAAGAATAGCTGTTGCAAATTTTTCCGTGATATTCATAGGTCGTGTAATGGCGCTCCCTACAACAACTGCATGAGCACCATGTTCAATTGCCAACTTTGCCTTTTCAGGAGTATCAAAGTTTCCTTCTGCAATGACTGGCACGTTCACTTTTTCAACGAGTTGCTTCACAAGCTCTAATGGCTTCACGTCTTTTGAGTAAGGTGTGTACCCTGCTAATGTTGGAGCGACAATGTCTGCACCAGCTTCTACCGCAAGCAACCCTTCTTCCAGCGTCGAAACATCCGCCATAAAGAGTTGTTCCGGGAACGCCTCTTTCGCTTGTCTGAGTAGTTCTTCAAATGTTTGGTTTCCCGGTCTCATTCGATCGGTGCCGTCTAGTGCGATAATATCTACACCTTCTTCAGCTAGTGCAGATATTTCTTCGAACGTTGGAGTAATGAAGACCGCCTCGTCCGGATAGTCTTTTTTAATGATCCCGATAATGGGGAGATCAACTTCTTGTTTTATTGCTTGGATATCTTCTACGGAATTTGCACGGATGCCAACCGCTCCGCCCAGTTTTGCTGCTAGCGCCATTTTACTCATGATGAATGAGCTGTGTAACGGCTCATCCTCTAATGCCTGGCAAGAGACAATGAGGGAATGTTGTAATTGCTTCAGTAAATCTTGGCTGTTCATGGATAGTCTCCTTGCTGTTTGACGTTGAACGAGAAATAACTAGTAAGCGTTTTCAATCTATTGGCACTATATCATTTATGAAAGTTAACTGTCAAATATTCATAATTTATGATTATTAATCTGTCATTATGATGAAAGTATGATTTTCAGAGTGCTAGTTCCTGACCAAAACAAAAAAGCAACGACTCTACATGGAGTCATTGCAAGGGGATGTTTCTATTATTTCTTACGCGAGATAAGAATGCCTATTATTCCAGTAACAATCAGACCAATTGTAGCTGCCTTCCGATAACTGTTTGTAGATTTGAAAGTAACGTGATCAGGTGTAATTTCATACACTCCAACAGGTTTAACGGAGAAACTTCCTCCAGCACCTTCTCCTCCACCACTTTCTCCTCCGCCACCAATTGCATACTTCAACTTAGCGACTGGAATTACTTTGGTCAAACCGACTTCAACTGGTTCACCAAAAATAAGCGAGACATCTTTTTGAATACCAAATTTCTTGAAAACCACTTTTATCGACGTTTCTTCAAAGGGCTTCCCCAATTCGCCATGGCTGTCCTTTTCGTGATCATTCATCTGAACTCCCCCTCAATTCTATGCAGAGTTTTAGTACATTCCATTATACTAACTGGTACGAATGAAAATGATCTTTAGTTTCATCATGACGTCGTTTATTAATCATTTTTGACTAGTTGTTTAACCTTCTCGTATCCAATATGTAATCTCTTTTACCTGCATATGATGAAGTTTTCACTTATGGTTTGTGTGCGGAGTGATGTGGATTGCGCGGGGCAACTCTTTTTGCGCGCGGTACTGGACCGATTGCGCGCGCACGGGCGCCATTTCCGCGCGGTTGCTTCTTGTTTACGCGCGTTCTGATTTTTGCGCGCGGGGCAACTCTTTTTGCGCGCGGGACTGGGTAGATTGCGAGCGAACGGACATCATTTACGCGCGGTTGCATCTCGTTTACGCGCGTTCCGATTTTTGCGCGCGGGGCAACTCTTTTTGCGCGCGATTCTAGACCGATTGCGCGCGTACGAACATCGCTTCCGCGCGGTTGCTCCTTGTTTACGCGCGTTCTGATTTTCGCGCGCGGGCAACACTATTTGCGCGCGGTACTACACCGATTGCGCGCCCACCTACCTCACTTCCGCGCGGTTGCATCTCAATCACGCGCGTTCCAATTCATATATGCCCCTCAGTTTCCGGTCTGTTCTTCTTCATCTGGGGTTTGTAAATTGGTTGCAATATAGGTTTTACCCCATTCATACATCGCATCCAAAATTGGCATGAGTGTTCTTCCTTGTTCAGTTAGCGAGTACTCCACTTTTGGCGGTACGACTGGATAGACTTCGCGATGGACGATTAAATGGTCTTCAAGTTCGCGCAATTGGTTGACGAGCATACGTTGCGTAATTCCAGGCATCAAATTCTTTAATTCACCAAAGCGCTTTGTTCCTTCTCTTCCCAAATGCCAGAGGACTAACATTTTCCACTTGCCCCCGATAATCGATAGCGTTAATTCCTTTTCACAATTAAAATCTTTCTCACCTAATTTTGGCACGTTATCCCTCCTGAACCTTATAATCAACCATAGTATACTTTTCGACACTATGTATACTTTAATGTCGTAGTTTGAATTGTATCTGGTACACATTATAATGGAACTATCCCCGTTCGTAAATTCTATTGTTTGTACAAGGAATTCATGGAAACGAGGGGATTTCATTAATTAAAACAGAGGTGAAACGATGGTTAGAATCGGGTTAGTCGGCACGAACTGGATTACAGAAAGATTATTAGGTGGAGCGGCACATGTGGATGGACTAAACATCTCAGCTGTTTACTCTAGAACAAGTGAACGCGCAGAAGAGTTTGCAAGTAAACATGGAATTCCCCATCAGTTTACGAATCTTGAGGAAATGGCTAGTAGTGACAAAATTGACGCGGTGTACATCGCTACCCCAAACTCTTTTCACGCAGAACAAGCCATTCTTTTCTTAAAAAATGGCAAACATGTATTATGCGAGAAACCTCTCGCGGCCAATTCAAATGAAGTTCAACGGATGTTTGAAACTGCGAAGAAACATAACGTCCTCTTAATGGAGGCTATGAAGTCAACACTTCTTCCAAATTTCAAAGTGATCCAAGATAACCTTCATAAGCTTGGACCGATTCGAAAATACTTTGCAAGCTTCTGCCAATATTCATCCCGATATGATCAATATAAAAAAGGCATCGTATTAAATGCGTTCAATCCGAAATTTGCGAATGGTGCATTGATGGACCTAGGAGTCTACTGTTTATATCCTTTGATCACTCTGTTCGGTGAACCCCTTGAGGTCAAAGCGACGGGCACGCTCCTGGAATCCGGTGTAGATAGTTCAGGGAGTGTTACGTTGAAATACAAGGACAAAGATGCGGTGTTGATGTACTCCAAAGTTTCAAATTCTGCATTGCCATGGGAAATCCAAGGGGAAAAAGGCACGATGCTAATTACGAAAGTTTCTTCTCCTGAACACGTTGAAATCCAGTATAACGATGGTAGTGTCGAAGTGCTCACCGTACAGATGCCTTACCCATCTATGTACTACGAATTGCAAGAGTTTGTAGATTTGATAGAACAAGGAAAAACCGAATCACCCGTGAACACTTACTTCAATTCCCATACGACCATGAAAGTGGCGGATGCCATCCGGAAAGATATCGGTTTGGCATTCCCAAGTGATCTAAATTAACACAAACAAGGCTTGGACTATCTGTTCGTATAGTCCAAGCCTTGTCGTATGAATACTGACATTTATTTAATTTTTGTTGCGGGTTCTAGTACAAATTTTTCAAGTGCATGGAGCACTCCCTCATCATTGTTTGTCTTGGTAATGTAATCAGCGACACTTTTCAATGCCTCGACCCCATTTCCCATGACTACACCTAAACCGGCTGTCGTAATGAGTTCAAAATCATTATGGTTATCCCCGATTCCAATGATTTCAGACTGCTGGATTCCAAGTTGCTCGGCTAAGTAAAGCAATGCATTTCCTTTGTTCGCTTCAGGATTTGTGACTTCCAAGTAATGAGGTTTAGATTTCGCAATATGCGCATCTGAACCAAACACCCCATGCAGTTCAACTTGCAAGTGATCCAAATACATCGGTTCTCCAATGAACAAAACTTTCGAAAATCCCCTTTTTGCAAGACTGCCCAATTCATCGACAACTGTATAGGGCACGTTGCTTTCTCTTGCGTAGGCTTGAATGGCTTTATTATCTTCAGCTACGTAAACGATATCATCTTGGTACACTTGTACGTGTACTTGATGCTCCTGCGCAAACTCAATGAGCCTTTCTGAGATTTCAGGAGGTACTGGTCGTTCGAACCAAACCTTTGTCTCTTCAACATCTTTAATGACTGCACCTTGGTACGTAATAAGCGGGACATTCAAGTTCAGCTGTTTGGCAAACTTTTTTGCTGATGGAAACATACGGCCCGTTGCGAGTGTGACGACTACGCCATTTTCGATTGCCTGTTGAATCGCGTCGATTGTATTTGGCGTAATCTCCAATTGATCGGTCAACAGTGTTCCGTCGAGGTCGATTGCTACTAATTTATACATAAAGCTTCTCCTTTACTGCTTAACGAATCGCTCGGGTTGCCAGGTTTTTATTGGAGTCCTTCAAACAATAACACCCTTGCTGGTGACGCGTCCGTTCCGACTAATTTAAGAGGAGCTGCAACCATGAAGTATTCGCCCTGTTCCACTTCTTTCAAACGAAGTCCTTCGATGATAATGATGTCATTTGCAAATAATGTTTTGTGAGTGGGATGTCCTTCCTGGCTTCTTTCCACACCAAGTGCATCTATTCCAATTCCACGAATACCGATTTGTGCTAGATACTCTGCTCCGTCTGCTGCAAGAAAAACAAAGTCAAAGTCAAAGTCTTCTACAAAGGAGTTTTTGGTTTTCAATAAAACAAAATCGTTCTTCTGAAGGTTGAATCCTTCTAAGTCTGTTTTAGAAACTCCTGACTCGACATTTGTTACATCGATGACTTTACATTGTCCAACGAGATTCGTTAACGGAAGTGTTTCAAAGGTATCCCCTTCTACAACCATATGAAGAGGTGCGTCAATGTGGGTACCTGTGTGCACATCCAGTTCCAAGCGCGTTTCTGTCACATAGCCATTTGTCACCCGTTTTAATTCAGGCTGCTTTTCTGGCTTGTTTTTATAGACCGTCATTCCTTCGTAAATTGAACTTGTCACGTCGTACATTTTCATTATTATCAACCACCCATTCTGTAGTAGTTTCTATTCAATCTCTACCGTCATCCTTGCACATTCGACATCGCCCTGTCTAGAGGTAGCACCTTTTCGGATAAAAAAAGCCTGAGTCACCATAATAACTGGACTCAGGTTATGCAACGCTTCTATTCTAAATTCGCATGGCGTCCGTACATGATATCTGAGTGAGAGTCACTTTTCTCCATCACACTCAAAATGAGGGCGTCGTAAAACAACAGTAGCGCCTGTTCAAACAAGGATCCCATCGGTTGAATGGATTTCCCACTTGCGCTATCCGCCTTCGCTTGTGCAGGGATTTCGATTGTAAGATCCGCCAACTTTCCGATTGTTGAAACCGGATTAGTTGTGATGGACGCAATCGTCGCACCAATGTTTTTCGCTTTCTCTGTCATGGAGACTAAACTTCCTGTTTCGCCTGAACCAGAGCCTACAATGAAAAGGTCATCCGCTTCCAAGTTAGGCGTAACAGTTTCGCCTACCACGTATGCTTCAAGACCGATGTGCATCATACGCATCACAAATGCTTTGGCCATAAAACCAGAACGTCCTCCACCAGCCACAAAAATCTTTTTCGCATTAAGAATGGCGTCAACTAAGTTTTCAGCGTCAGCGTCTTTCATAAGCGACATAGTACGTTTCAGTTCATCCAGTATTTCCTGTGTGTAGGCAGTTGCGTTCATATTACACGAACGCGCCTTGTTGGATCATCTGTTTAATTTGTTGCGCTGCTGCTTTCTTATCTTCCTTGCCAGTGATTCCGCCACCGACAATAACGAGATCCGGTTGAGCTTTAATCACTTCTGGAAGAGTTTCTAGCTTAATCCCACCGGCAATTGCTGTCTTCGCATTTTTAACAACGCTTTTAATCGTACGGAGATCTGCAAATGAATCTTTTCCTTCTGCTTGGAGATCATATCCTGTGTGAACACAAATGTAATCTGCACCCAACTGATCAAGCTCAGCAGCACGCGTTTTGATATCTTTTACAGCAATCATATCGACTAAGATCTGCTTGCCAAGCTTTTTAGCTTCTTCAACAGCACCGCGAATTGAAGAGTCTTCTGCTTGAGCAAGAATGGTAACAATATCCGCTCCTGCTGCAGATGCGTTCCCTACTTCATATCCTGCTGCGTCCATGATTTTCACGTCTGCAAGAACGTCCAAGTTAGGAAATGCCGCTTTTACTTCTTTCACTGCAGCGAGTCCTTCCTTGTTAATGACTGGAGTTCCAATTTCGACGATATCGATAAATTCTCTAACTTCGTTGACGACCTCAATTGCTCCTGGGATGTCGACAAGGTCTAACGCTAATTGTAATTTCATATATTCATTCTCCTTTTATGTGTTTTTTCAGTGCTCACTCAGTGTAAATCCAGAGATATCTTTTGAGAAGTACGCACTTTAAAATCACATACTGACAAGGAGTATACTGTCGGATCGTATTTATGTAGATGGATTTCTTTCAACTTCATATAGAGGATCTAGTTTGGATTTGTATTTTAAAACTAAAATCATCGTCATTTTTCAAAAAGAAAGTTCGTGCAAGTTCGTGCAAAAACCTTCATTTTATAAACGTTTGCTTCTGTTCAGAGTGTTCAGCATTGTTCACAGTATACTTTTTTGTACTATATGTTTTAAAACTGCGTACTTACATTTCTCTCGCGGTACTCTTATACTAGGTACTGTTGTACTTTTAAATACCGGAATTACTATTCCACCCATTGGAGGGGAAACATATGCAATTCAATAATTTCTCTTCACAAACAGAGGAGCACTGTGAACGAAATACGCAAGGAATGACAGTTGTTTTGTTTGGCGCAACAGGTGATTTGGCCAAGCGAAAGTTATTCCCTGCATTATATAATTTGTATGTCGAAAACAAAATGCCAAAAGCTTTTTCGGTTATTGGTCTAGGTCGTACCCCTTACACCGATGATGTTTTTCAGACAAAGGTGGAACAATCACTACGGACATACTCAAGAGGAAACGTTGAAGAAGAAGGATTACAACAATTCCTATCCTCCTTCCGATACTGCACGTTTGACGCAACAGAAACATCGTCATATCAAAAGTTGAACGGACTTATTAAAAAACGTGAACTTGAATTGAACCTCCCGGAAAACCGGCTCTTCTATTTGTCTGTCGCTCCAAGTCTGATCGATATAATTTCGGCCAATCTCAAGACAAGTGGGCTGTGTCAAACATCAGGTTGGAAGCGTCTCATAGTAGAGAAACCATTCGGCAGCGATTTGGCAACCGCTCGCCAACTGAATGATAAGTTGTCAACAGCGTTTAGTGAAGACGAGATCTATAGAATCGACCATTACCTTGGCAAGCCGATGGTTCAAAGTTTGGAAACGTTGATCCTCGTCAATCCTGTATTGGATTCGTTATTCAATCACCAGCTTATTTCAAACGTTCAAATTACAGCGAGTGAAACCGTAGGCGTTGAGACACGAGCTCCTTATTACGACAAGGCGGGCGCGATCCGTGATATGGTCCAAAATCATATGTTACAGCTCGTGATGATGACGGCGCTGCACCTTCCGACAAAAGCACAACCTGAAGAAATCCGTACGAAAAAGATGGAAATCATGCAAGCACTTCGGCCAATCCAGCAAGACGATTTGCAAGACAATCTCATTCGTGCTCAATACGATAAAGGTGAGATTTCTGGGATCGACGTGCCTGCTTATCGCGAAGAACCTGGTGTCCCTCATTCTTCCATGAATGATACGTATATTGCTGCGCGCTTATTTATCGACAACGAGTTTTGGACAGGTATTCCTTTCTATATTCGAACCGGTAAACGATTGGATAAAAAATCCACACGCATCGTATTTGAATTCAAAGAACGTCCGTCAGATATAGAAAATTACCATCCTGAAGGTCTTGCTCCAAATCTGTTGATTCTTGAAATCAGTCCAAATGAAAGTATTTCGTTACAAGTGAACATGAAGGACCCTTCTACAAATCGATTTAAGCCTTCTACGATTACGTTCACCACGAATTCAAGTAATCAGCCAGAAGCTTACGAACTGCTTTTACATGACGCCATGCTTGGCAACGCAACGTTCTTTGCCAATTGGAAGGAAGTCGAGTTGTCTTGGCAATGGATTCAGCCTTTGCTGGAAGCATTTGAGGAAAATCGGTTACCATTAGTTCCTTATGCCGCTGGCTCCACAGGACCTAAAGAAGCAAAACAGTTACTTGCCAATGATCACGTTACGTGGTGGTAATTAGACCGCCTTTCACATAAAAGGAGATACAGTACATGTCAGTTACATTTGAATATACAAACGCAATGTCCTTCATGAAGAGTACGGAAATGGATAATTTCAGTGAATTTGTAAAGCAAGCACATAACCAAATCCACGGCCAACGTGGTCCTGGATCGGATTATCTTGGATGGGTGAATTGGCCCGTCAGTTACGACAAAGAAGAGTTCGAGCGGGTGAAAATGGCCGCTTCACGAATTCAACAGCAATCGGATGCCCTGATCGTTATCGGAATCGGTGGTTCGTATCTCGGATCGAAAGCTGCGATTGAAGCACTCTCCCATACATTCCATAACCAGATAGACGGCAATACGGAAGTGTATTTCGCAGGACAAAATATTAGTTCCATTTACATCGAACACCTTCTTCAAGTGTTGGATGGGAAAGATATTTCCATCAATGTCATTTCCAAGTCAGGGACAACGACTGAACCTGCCTTAGCTTTCCGCATTTTCCGTGAGTTCATGGAGAAAAAGTACGGAGAGGAAGAAGCACGTAAGAGAATTTACGTGACGACGGACAAAAACGAAGGCGCACTTCGTAAGCTTGCTACGGAAGAAGGCTACGAAACTTTCGTCATTCCTGAAGATATTGGAGGGCGTTATTCGGTACTTACACCAGTCGGACTTCTTCCAATCGCTGTTGCAGGTCTTGATATTGACCAAATGATTGCGGGTGCTGAAGCCGCTTTTCACAAATACAATGATCCGAACCTCGCGACAAACGGGAGTTATCAATATGCTGCGGTTCGAAATATATTCAACAGCAAAGGAAAATCCATTGAGCTATTAGTGACCTACGAACCTGGTCTACATTTTCTAGCTGAATGGTGGAAACAACTTTTCGGGGAAAGTGAAGGTAAAGACGTAAAAGGTCTCTTCCCTGCCTCGGTAAACTTCACGACGGACTTGCATTCTATGGGACAATACGTTCAAGAAGGACGTCGGTTGTTCATCGAAACAGCGTTGCAAATAAAGAAATCCCCCGTAGAGCGAACGATTCAAAATGACGTCAATAATATTGATGGATTGAATTTCTTAACAGGGAAAACGATGGACGAAGTGAACAAAAAGGCTGCACTCGGTACGACACTTGCACATATCGATGGAGATGTGCCGAATTTGCTAATTGAGTTAGATGAGTTGAATGAATATACATTTGGTGAGCTCGTCTATTTCTTTGAAAAAGCATGTGCTATCAGTGGGACGTTACTTGGTGTGAATCCGTTTGACCAACCGGGTGTTGAAGCGTATAAGAAGAACATGTTTGCGCTACTTGGTAAAGAAGGATTTGAAGATGAAAAGAAGCAACTAGAAGAACGGATAGCGGAGATCACAAACTACTAAAACCAGAACGGAGGATGGCTATGAGCAATCAGCAAATCGGTGTTATCGGACTTGGCGTCATGGGGTTGAACTTGGCCTTGAACATGGAGAGTAAAGGATTCCCTGTTGCAGTCTATGACTACTGGACAGACCGTACAGATGAGTTCATCGCAAATGAAGCTCAAGGAAAAAATATCATCGGGGCTTCCACTCTTGATGAGTTTGTTGGGTCCATTGCAACACCGCGCAAGATCTTGATGATGGTTAAAGCCGGAGAGACGACGGATTCGGTCATCCAATCACTCCTCCCTCACCTCGAGTCAGGCGATATTTTAATCGATGGAGGCAACACATTCTTTGAAGATACGAATCGACGTACAGCCGAGTTAAAAGCGTCTGGTATCCATTTCATTGGAACAGGAGTTTCAGGTGGCGAAGAAGGCGCGCGGTTCGGTCCTTCACTCATGCCAGGTGGACCTAAGGAAGCGTATGACCAAGTAAAACCGATTCTTGATGCCATTTCCGCGAAAGTGGATGGCACTCCATGTAGTGCCCATATGGGTCCTGAAGGGGCTGGACATTATGTGAAAATGGTCCATAACGGCATCGAATATGGCGATATGCAACTTATTTCAGAAGCGTACTTCATCATGAAACATGCTCTCGGTATGACACCTAAAGAATTGCATGACACATTTTCAGAGTGGAATACGGGTGAACTAAATAGTTACCTGATTGAGATCACTTCTGAGATTTTCGAGAAAATGGATGAAGAGACGGGTAACCCGCTACTCGATCAGATTTTAGATAAAGCCGGTCAAAAAGGAACGGGTAAGTGGACAAGTCAAAATGCATTGGATCTAGGAATCTCACTTCCAATCGTAACGGAGTCCGTCTTTGCACGGTTCATCTCTTCTATAAAAGAAGAGCGTGTCGCTGCGAGTCAATTACTGACAGGGCCAGAAGTAGAATCGTTTACAGGAGATCGTAAAGCGCTGATTGAAGCGATTCGTAAAGCATTGTATATGAGTAAGATTTGTTCGTATGCACAAGGATTTGCTCAAATGCGTGCCGCGTCTGAACAATACGGGTGGGACATTCCGTACGGCGAAGTTGCAATGATTTTCCGCGGAGGCTGCATTATCCGCGCTCAGTTCCTCCAAAACATTAAAGACGCATTCGATCACAATCCAGAGTTGCCGAACTTATTGGTAGACCCTTATTTCACGAAAATTGTTGGCGACTATCAGTCAGCACTTCGTGAAGTACTCGGCCTTGCGATTCAACAAGGTATTCCAACTCCTGCATTCTCTAGCGCTCTTGCTTATTATGATAGTTATCGGACAGCGACACTCCCAGCTAATTTAATCCAGGCACAGCGCGATTATTTTGGAGCACATACTTATGAACGTATTGACAAGGATGGATCATTCCATACGGATTGGTCGAAGAAATAACACGAACTATAGGTAAAACCCCGCTCATCGACTGGATGGCGGGGTTTTCATTTGCAAGGATAACTCGCTTATTTAACTTCATTCAACATGGAACCAATATCGGATGCTCCTGTAGGGTAAGCAAAAATCGTCTTCTTCATTTCTTCAAAAGTTAACTCTAGGCGAATAGCCGTGGAGAAATGATTAATGAGATCATCAGCATTGTCGCCTAAAAAATGCGCACCCAGAACGGTTCCTCTCTCAGCATTCGTAATGAGTTTGAATGCAGCGGCTTGTTCGTTCGTCCGTTTAAACGTAAACCAATCTGTTATTTCCTGGTACGTCACTTTGGTTTTTTGGTTAGATTTTTTAGCTTCCTCTTCTGTCATACCGACGGAAGCGATTTTCGGGACAGTGAACGCAACAGACGGCACAACTGGATAGACAATTGGCGTGTGGTTGCCATGAAGTAAGTTTTGGATGACTGCAGCTGAATCCTTTGAAGAAATGGGAGTAAGCGGTGGTGCTGATGTCTCAGCAGCGTCCCCGGCAGCGTATACATTAGGGTTGCTCACACTTTGCAGGTATTCATTGACCTGAACGCCACCCTTATCACCAAAATTAACATGTCCTTTTTCAGGATCGATATCGAGTGCAGGTGCACGCCCCAATCCATGGACAACTAAATCGCCTGTAAAGGTTTGCTTTTCACCGTCTCTTTCAGCCGTTACTGTAAACGTTTTTCCGTTCTTTTCTACAGACCTAACTCGCGTATTTAGGTGGATTTTAATGCCGACCTGTTCAGAACGTTTTACAAGAAGATCGACTAAATCTGGATCGAATTGTTCAAGAGGTCGTTCTCCACCATGGATGACTTCAACTTCCGCACCGACACGTGCAGCGAGATGCGCAAATTCCATTGAAATGTAGCCTCCACCTGCAAAGATGATTTTCTTCGGCAATTCTTCAAGGTCGAGGAAGTCATCGCTGTGAATCATTAAGTCCTCACCATCTAGTCCTAATTTTACTGGCTGTGCACCTGTTGCAATGACGATTTTATTCCCAGTAATCACATCATCGCCTACTCGGATTTGCGTATCGGATTCGAACTTCGCCTCTCCATGATAACCATCAATCCCGAGCTCCTTAAATTTCTTTTCGGTGTTTTCAGGAATCGGCTCCGTGAACGTTTTCTTAAACGCCATCAAGTCTTTCCAATCGATACGTGCATCTCCCGAGAGTCCTTTTCCTGCCATTCTCTCCTTCCAATCCATCCATTCCGCTGCGCCTACCAACACTTTTTTCGGGTCACACCCCCGTTGGGGACATGTACCACCATATGTACGTCTATCAATAATGGCAACAGTCCAACCGGCTTTTTTACAAGCTTGAGCAGTACTAGAACCTGCTGTTCCTGTACCGATTACAATCAAATCATAGTTTTTCTTCAAACTGGGTTTCCTCCTTTTCCTTGCATTCGTAAACAAAGGCTGTCCAGGCTACTTAGCCATCATATATTGAGGGCTGATATCCACCTTCAACCAAAAAGTTAACGTTACACAAGTGAGTGATACTACTTAATTTACCCAGGTTTAAGTGTTCTAACCTTATTTAATTATTAGTCTATGAAAGATGATTGACGCAATAAAAGCTGATTCCGCCTAATTGGCAGAACCAGCTTTTATAAACCATTCAATTCGATGGCTGTGCACGTCTTATTGTGTTTTCTTCAAGAAGAGAGACAGCACAACATTAATGACAGCCAGTACTAAACTGAACGTAAATACCATAGAAGTGCCCGCCGCTGTAGCTGCCATCATGGTTGCTCCCTCCGCTAAAGCTACTCCTTGTTTAGCAGTTAGGATTGAAATCATAATAGCAATTCAGACAGCTCCCGATACTTGCTGCGATGTTTGGGTAACAGCAATACCATCTGGATAGAGCCTTTTCGGCAATGCATTCAGCGTATTCGTCTGAACGGCTCCAATGGTCATCCCTACGCCAAGCATCATCACTATATGTGTAACAACCATCATCCACAAAGCGGTTTCTGTTCCATACTGTGTATAGAGGGCATATCCCACCACAACAAGCAGGGTTCCTGGTGTAATGATCGCCCGCGGACCAAACCGATCAAATAAGCGTCCAATCGGAGGAGCAAGAATACAATTCAGCAGGCTGCCTGGAAGCAAAACCAGTCCAGTTGCAAAGGCTGAAACGATGAGCGCTACTTGCATGTACATCGGTAAAACAACGAGCATGGAAAGCATACTGAAGAATGTAATGCTGTTCATTGTGAATCCCAACACAAATTGCGGATGTTTGAAAACGTGTAAGTTAAGCATAGGTGACTCAAGCTTCGTCTGTCGGACAACGAATAAGAAGAGCGCAATGAGTCCGAGGACGATTGTTCCAATTACCGGCATACTTCCCCATCCGTAATCACCACTACTACTAAATCCGTACACTAGCCCCCCGAAACCAAACGTAGACAGTATGACAGATAGACTGTCGATTCGGGTGTTCCGTACTTCATTTAAGTTCGGGATGAAGATGTACCCGAATAGTAAAGAGAATACTAAGAAGGGTAACGTAACCCCAAAAATCCAATGCCATGAGAGAGTGTCCAGAATCAGCCCTGCAACGGTCGGCCCGAGTGTGGGTCCAGCAAGAATTACAAGACCCATGATTCCCATGGCGCCCCCTCGTTCGTTCGGTGCATAAATCGTAAAAATCACATTTTGCGTTAACGGTAACACGATCGCAAGTCCCGCCGCCTGAATGACACGTGCGATGATCAGCACACTAAAGACAGGCGCCATTGCCGCAGTAATCGTTCCGATAATCGACAAGGTCAGAGATGCGATGAACAGCTGACGTGTCGTAAACTTCTGCATCAGATTCCCTGTAATCGGAACAAGAATTCCGAGCGTTAAGAAATAACCTGTAGCAAGCCATTGTATTGCGGTTGTACTAACTTGAAAAATGTGGCTGAGTTCGCCTAGCGCAATGTTTAAGGCAGTCTCACTGAACAACCCAACAAAACCCGCCGTGAACAATGCCAACATGATATATCCTCTTTTAATTTCTCGTTCCTTCATCATACTTTTTAAAACTCCTTCATCAATTCAGGTAATACGTTCGATATCGTTTGTAAAGGGATAGAAGAATTTTGTGCACGACACAAGAGTAGCCCGCCTTCTATGGATGCCGTTAAGAACAAAGATATTGAGGACGCCCGATCACTTGTAAAACCGTCTTCGACTAATTTTGCATAGAAAATAGACTGGATTTTTTCATATAGCGCTCTGCAAGCATCACGAGCGGGTTCACTAAGAAGAGACATCTCACTAACGATGCTACTAAACGTATAGCCGGCAATCGTTCCGTCTCGATCCAAATCCTTAATCATCTCACCAATAACTGCACGGACTGCAGCTTCTGTAGAAGTAGCTCTGTTAAATAGCGATTCAATATCCATAGTTAGCGTCTCGTTAAGCGATTGCAAACACGCGATGAGTAACTCTTCCTTACCTCCCGGAAAATGGTGATAAAGTGCTCCCTTTGTTATCCCGCATGCTTGCAGCAGTTCGTTCAGCCCTACAGCTTTGTAGCCTCTCTGCTGAAAAAGCTTTGTCGCCGTTTCAATCATCCGTGTTTTCGTGTCCATATTCCTCTTCCTTCCTCCAGCATACCAACCGGTCTGTTTTACTATAGCAGAACTTTCACAGATGGTGTAAGTGTTTTTTAAAAAAAGAAGAAAACCTAAAAAGCTCTAAGCAAGATGCTCAGAGCTTCACTAAATTTTTTTCATTTTTCGGACCTAACATTGTTATCTAAGTGTTTTTAATGCTCCGCTCCAAGCATTGACTTGGTCAAGCATCAAATTCACATTATCCAAATGTAAATCTTGTGGCTTCAATACCGATCCGTTTTCAAAATCAGTAAAGAGCGAGAGTGTTGGATGGGTACGCACATCTGCAATCATTAGTTCTCCCATGATTCCTCGTAAATGTTCTGCTGCTCGAGCCCCACCTGTTGAACCATAACTTACAATCCCAGCAGCTTTGTTATTCCATGCTTCGCGTGCAAGATCCAATGCATTTTTCAACGCTCCTGAAATACTATGATTGTATTCTGCGACAACGAATACAAAACCATCCAAGCTAGCAAGTTTGTCATTCCAAGCTGTAATTCCCGGCTCAGTTCCATCAGTTGTTCCCATGAATGGCAACTGGAATTCTGCGATATCGATAATTTCATAATTGGCATCTCCACGTTTGTCTGCAATTCCTTTTACCCATTCCCCTACTTGTGGGCTAACCCGACCTTCACGTGTACTCCCTAAAATAATTCCGATATTCATTGTATTCATTTTAACTTCCTCCTTGGATTGTTTATTAAATATTTTTGTGAAAATACTCATTTAATTGACACCAACCTATTCTTTCTTTTGTAAAGCGACCTACTTATACTTCTAGAAGGATTCGATTTCCTGAAGGATCGGATGTGATATAGTGATGGCCTTCTTCTATAACACTTCCGCCAATCCGCTTAATATCTTCAATGACTTGTATGCGCGTAGCTCCATCAGGCAATACGAGTGTAAAGGATTGTAGACCTACACTGTTTTGAGTCGGTCGCGGTGCTCCTTGCCCATTCCAAATGTTGACTCCTATATGGTGGTGGTATTTTCCTGAAGAGAGGAACAATGCCTGCTTACCGAAGCGGTTGACGACATCAAGTCCCAAGCCCTTCACATAGAACTCTTCTGTTTTCACCAATTCAGAAACATGTAAATGGATGTGTCCCATTACCGTTCCCTCCGGCATTCCTCGCCATGCCGAGTCAGAGCTCGATATTGCCAGCAAGTTTTCAAAATCAAGAGGATCTACGGTCATCGCTACTTCTTCCTCTTGCCAAACCCACTCAGAAGGAGAACGGTCAATATAGATTTCAATTCCGTTTCCATCTAAGTCATTAAGATACAGCGCTTCACTGACAAGGTGATCGGAAGATGCTAATGGAATACCTTGTTTGGATAAATGAATCACGAGATTCGCCAAATCTGCTCTCTCCGGTAATAAAATCGCAAAATGATACAACCCCGTAGTTTTACCCTGCTTGGGTACAACATTGTCCGGTTGCTCCAATGATAAAATGCTAGTCTTCCCATCCGCAGTAAGCTTTACGGACGAAGGAGTTTGCTCTAGGATACCGAAACCAAGAATGTCTTGGTAGAAGGATTTCGCCCGCTCCAAGTTTTCCACTTTAATTTGGACATGACCAACAAATGTTGTAGGTTTCGTATGGAAACTCATCATTACCCTCCTCTCTTTCTCGAATAAGAAGCATTTGATTGTCATTACAATCGATGCAACATTACTTTTTTATAAGTTGATTACCTTATGTAACTAACTATACATAAGGAATCAAATATCGTCAAGTACTTTAATTTCACTTTGTAATTTCTGTGTTTTCTATGGTATACTATATGGAAAGAGGTGTATATCCCATGAAACAATCCACGATTTGTCCAAAATTCGAAAAAGCCATCTCACTCCTTAGTCAAAGATGGACGGGTTTGGTAATCTACCAACTTCTAACAGGGACTCAACGGTTTAGCGAGATTCAGTCAGCTGTTGGAATTAGCGGCAAAGTCTTGTCAGATCGTTTGAAGGATCTGGAAAGCCAAGGTGTTGTTAAACGGGAAGTATTCCCTGAAACTCCTGTGATCATTGAATATTCCTTAACCGAAAAAGGTCACTCCTTGGAACCTGTGCTAAAAGAAATCGAAAACTGGTCGCACATCTGGGTATCTTCAGAAGATGACGGGTCCTGCGAAATTGACTAAAACTGACAAAGAGAGCTTGCTACATAGCAAGCTCTCTTTTTTATGGAAAGATCACTTTACACTTTATTGCTCAATTTATTCATTTTACCTCTACTCTTCTTCCCCCCATATGTCCTTCTGTCCAAGAAGACATCATTTAGTATTCGGCCCTATGCAGCTTGTGGCAAAAAAAGAGAACTAAGATTGCATTCGATAGTAGCAATCCCAGTTCTCCTATGTTTTATAAAATTTATTTTTTTAAAGTCGTGTTCCTTCTTAAATTCGTTCCTTTAAAATTCTTCTATTCCGGTGTTGCTTTAGAAAAATGTTTTTAAAAAAACACCACATAAACCATATTTCTCTTATAAATAGAAAGTAACCTTATCGACAAAAAGATTGATCAAAATGAATTCATATCCCATCTATTAAAGATTTGGTTTGATAAAAAAGTTTGATTACTTCCCATCTTTAAGTTCCAACACACGTCCCCGATCAACGAAAGAACATGGCATATATTATAAAGCCAATTATTAATAAAAGAATCATCAGTCCAGTGCCTTTCCAACCTAAGCCACCTACTAAATCAGAAAGTACGCTCCCGTGAACACTGCTAGCTGGATGCTTTAATTCCTTCTGCCTTAATCTTTCACGTCTTTCTTCAGGAGTTTCGTTATCTCTACTCATTTCATCACTCCTTAAATTTTCTTTAAGGTGCTTCAAATTGGCCCGATCGAGGCACAACTATTGCTTGCAAAAAAAGCACCTCATAGAGATGCTTTTTAACTGATTGTACTAAGATATAAGTCAAGAGAGTCTTCTACTTCATGTTCTCCTAGCGCTATAAAGTCACTATAATTTTCTGTTGTATGTGCTTTGTCGAGCGCTTCATAACAGGACAATCGATTTTCTACCTTTATAGTTACTGGAGGAAATCCATCTTTCATTACTTTCTTACCCTTAACTTAGCCAATAATTCAAATGATTGCTAATCCTTGTTAAAGAATTTAGCTCGATTGAAGGGTGACACGTATGCAATTATTGCCCCCGATTCCTAAATTTGATTCAGATTTTAAATACCCTGCATCTACTAAAGGCTTCCCCTCCTAATCAACCATAACAGTCAGTTACATTTAAAAAGTGTAGATGGAGACAAATAATATAAAAGCCGACCCAATGATAGAAACGATTGCATTTGTTGATCGTTTTGCTTTTAGTTCCCTAACCCCTATACTCAATATAAAAACTCCTAAGAAGAAAAACATATAGGACATAAACTCAAAGTTTTTAATTATTAGGCCATAACCAGCTAATGTAATAACAATAACTGATAAGACAACTCCTAATACTTTCAGCATTTTACTTCCTCCAAATCCCTAAAAAAGTTCTTGTTTAGCCATATGATTAAACTTTTTTTATTATATGGCTCGTTTAGACGCAGCTCATATTCCAAAAGTGCCCCCATTTATGGAATACTATTCTTTGAGTAATCCTTGGCTTTCAAATTCATATTTCTTTTTATAAAACCGAATTGCAAACCCGTACACAGTAAATAAAAGCAGCATTAATACCACCATACTATCTCTATATGACTCATAAGATATATTTGCAATGATGCGATGATAAAGCTCAAGTATCACCCAACCAACCGGAAAAATTGGAAGTGCGATTTTAGAAGATTTAGCTACTATATTTTGTGCTAAGTCACTCTTAGAACCCTCACCTTTAAAAAATTTAAAATTCGTAGCCAACGTAAATATGAAAAACGGAACCAACAACACCCCTATAAACATTATCAGCATTAATCAAATCCCCCTTAATATAAAAAATAAATATTTCGACATTTTTCAATGTATTAAGCTTAGCTATTATTACATTATTGCCCCCGATTGCTTGATTTGTAATTTAAGTACCAGCTAAACCTAAAATTAATTTAATCGCTTTTCGTGTTTTTTTACTCCATTTAAATCCCTCTCTTGAGTCTATAATCAAAACCGTTTTACCGATCCAGATCCTCAAGTAGAGGGAATGATATTTTATTGGTCCAACTATTCCTTTTTCCTCATATTCTGTTCCATCTGCTAACTCTGTTTCAGTCCTAACCAACCACGTATTACCTATCCCGAATTCAACAAACTTCAAAGAATCAACTCTCTTCATCTTCTCTTCAAAATGGCACGAATGTAGCCCCGCCCCTATTCATTAAATGCATCTATTTGCTTAACAATGTCAATTCATGAGTTATAGCCAAATGAGATTATAAATATCATTGAAATCAAAGATGCAACGATAAAAATTGTAGAAATTAAAATTATAATTACGGTTAAACTTTTAGGTATGTTAGTACGATTTTTCCAAGTAGCTATCAGCAGGAAAACACTCAGTAAAATTAGAATAAGAAAAAATGATAAGAAAGCAGAACGCTCTTTAATCATAACCCACAAATCCATTTCCTCTGCTCCTTTCCGATTGCGATATAGACGAAATCGCTTATAAAGGAATAGTCCCCGTTTCTGGAGTCTAAGTACATATGATTGCTCACCAATAAAAAGGATATAAAGCCGCTTTATGTTATTGGGTGAACGCCGCTGTTAGAAGAGAACATTAGAAAATTACATCTGCCGTCTTCATTCATTCTGGGCATTCGTTTCCTTAACAATTTGCTTTAAGTATCCTTCTGGAATGGGTTCAGTCATTAAGATATTCTTCCAAAATGATTGATTCTCTATCGTCGTAATTTCAAGTAACAGACTATTTTTTGAGCTAAGTTTGTATGGTTCATGTATAAAAATGTCAACTGTATCACCTTGGGCAAGTGTAAGGGGGAAAACCACTTCATCACCATCTTGCTTGAAGGAAATCGTTGCTACACTATCATAATGACCAATTAAATTAATCGTTACATCTTTCGGTGATGTATACGTATAGCGGAGTGTTTCCTCATCCTTAGTGACAACAGGAGTCTCGTCGTCTAGGATGAGAACGAGTATTGTTTCAATCGGAGGATAGTCTTCAAATGAAATTTGAATAGATAATGTACGTCCCTCTTGGGAAAGAAAATAAACAAGTTGATCATCTGTTAATTCAACTATATCTTCTCGCAGCTCATAGCCATTTTGTGCTGCTAATACTTGTGTAGAATTAGTCTTTCCGTCCCAATTGCCATCCGTACGTGGTGGATAGAAACCTATTGTGTCATGTGCAATTTCCATTAGATATGTATCATCATCGTGATCTACTATATAAGAAACTGCTAATGTTTTAGTTACTTCGTTAAATTGAGTGGACATAATAATAGGTTTTTCTAAACTTTCTTTTGGCCAAGTAAGGTATACACCCACAGCAATTATGGCTAATAAAATGATTATCCATTTCTTCATCTGTTTTAATTCCCCCCTATCGTTTTAGAAACACAAGTGTTTTTCTCAACAATTTTCATTCACTTTAACAGAAACATTTAATTATCTTCCCAAGCATTGTTAAACAATTTGGCCCTATTATGGCACAGCCCTTATGAATGAAACGCCCCGTTAGCAGAAATGAAAAAGACAGAATCATTTATTTTCATTATAAATTCCCCGCCTTAAATCAAAGAAACCAATTGTTCCACAGACTAAAACACCCAATCCTAAAACACCTGTAAGAATCCAGTTATTACCCCAGCCAGTGATTAAAACAATTAAACAAGTGAACGCAATAACTAAAGCTCCGTATTGCCCTCTCCATTTATCTAATTTTGAGGATTGTTCATTTTCTAAAGCAACCAACTCCAATCCTAAAGACATTTCTCAAACAAAATGGCCCGATTGTGATATTGCTTCTTTTTACTTCCCTAGATTTCTCCACCGAATATAGCAAAAAGGAATACAACATATAAAACAACCTGTTATTGATTTAAAAAGTCATTTGCTTACGACTTTTAGGAATAGCTCCGAATTTAGCGAATAAAAGAACCGCTAAGAATACAAAGCAACTAAAACCAGTGTTATTACTTGTTAGTATATTTGACTGGATAATACGCATCGCAACTAAAACGTTTAACATATAAGAAATTAGAACCCCCCCAAATGACAAACACGTTATATAATTGCCGATTAACGTCCTTCTGTAATTTGATCCCGCTGTTTTATTAGCTTTTCGGATAGTCAAAGTATGTTGAATTTGTCTAACAAAACCATAAGTGAAGCCTGTAATTAAAAATACAACTACTACATAACCAATTATTTCATCTAGCATTAATTCACCCTCTCCACTTTGAGTTTACACCAGTTACTTTTATGAGAATTTTCTTCTGGTATAAAATAGTCTAATGCTCAAAGAAGGCAAATTTCTTCTTCATGAATTGCCCCCAATTAAGGAATTAATCTTGAGCGTAATGTCTTTTAATTCTTCTATAAAAAAATATATACACCAAAGAAACTACTATGCCGATAATTCCTAATATGTTCACCGCCGTTGTGGAATAAGAACTAACCATAATAATCGCGATAAACAATAGTACTAAGAGAACTTGGGTAGCTCTAAATAACTTTTTCATTACCTCTCCCCCTCTTGTATGCATGCTTTATAATAACTACACTCCGTTGCTTGGAGCGGAAGACGGACGACTCCGAAGGGATCAGCGTGCGCCTTGAGACCCCGCAGGGAGCGTTTTTTGCGACCGAGGAGGCTCAAGCCACGCCCCTCGGAAAGCGTTCCGTCTGGAGCGCAAAGCAACAACTTGTATGCTAGATAGTGGCCAGATTGCTGAACTTTGTAACTCTTGAGTTCTACATATTAATTAAATCGCATCAAACCATTTATAAATCATCTAACCTTATTCGAATTGATCACTATTTATTTTGAGTCCACAAACTCTCTTTCATAGCCGCGACAAGACAATTAGTTCTTAAAAAACTCATTAAAATGCTCTGGGTTTAAATTCTCCAATTCCAATTCCAGCTCATACCACTTCGTCGTTGCCTCATCCATCTGTCCAATTGACAATGGGATATTTTCTTTTTGAATTTGCTCCTTCACTCTCTGAGACTGTTCTAAATTATAGGTTGAAAGATCTGTTCGTTTAAAAGAAACCTGATCTCCATTCGATTGCTTAAATTCAAACCTCCAAGCAAATATCGGTTCCTTTGAATATTTGTTAGCGACTCTTTTCAGAACATATGGAGTAATCTCCACGCTATCCACCGATGCCCAATCTACGGTCTGTTGCTTCCCCCACCACGTGGACACAACAATTCCCTCTTCCTCATGGATCGCCTGATAATCATTCCAAGTGATAAACAGAAATGTAACAGTGAGGACAAACAGGCTTAGGATGAATCCCGTCAACGGTTTTCCTCCGTGGGTCCAACCAAACAGGATTTTAGGCATAATCGAAAGAACCAATACAATTAGTAAAAGAGTTCCGATTAAACCGATAGCGGAAGAAGAAGTTGGTTGAAACCAGAGAAATCCTTCACGTGCAAAGGTTTCGTTTTTCAGCTTGGAGTAGTTATTCAACACTAGGAAAATCGAAGGTATCAAAAATGCGACTTGCACAAAAATCGCAGTGAATTTCACCAAAATCTGTTTAGTTAAGGAATGACCGATTCGAAGCCATTGCCCAACCATGAAAAGTGGAAACGCGAGCAAGATGAACAGGAATAAGTAGAAAACCCCATCCGTGAATAGGAGTCCTGTACAGGTAATTCCAAATATTATTCCGGAAGCTATGAGCAAAATCCCTATCCCTTTTTTCAACAGCGTCCTCACCCCTTTTCTTACGTTTCATACTTCTCTTACGGATTATCTCTTTCGAAAGTTTCAAATTCCTCCTGGGTATCAGTTTTTCATCCAACAAAAAAGAGTGCCTTCACGGCACCCTTTTGACATCCGATTATACTATTTTTTTCACCTTCACCCGATACGACAAACACTCATGTAACGGCACCCGATCATGATACCGCCATTCTTCAAAATCCATCGCCCCGCCCGGAAAAATGCCGACGATTCTCAAACTGGCCTGTTCACACAGTTCACTAATTTCCTCTAGAGAATAACAGCGTAGGGACTGCGTTACTTTTTCCTCGGGATGATCGGTATGCCACCAACTGTCGACCATGCGATGTGCTTCTTCATCATAATGATAAACACGACGTGCTGCGTCCACCGTCATCTCCCTACCATCCACCTGCTGCCAGTACCTTGGCTGATAGATGTCGATCAAACCACAGCCGTCCTCCTTCATCCACTTTCGAATCCGATTCAAGAGTCGAAGCTGGTCCTCGTCTGAACCAATTCCAAAACCGTCAAAGTAGCTCACAACGTCAAAAACTTCAGGCAGTTCAAACGTATAGAAATCTCCGCAATGACTTGTCACCCGTCCATTGGAGCGCTCTTTTGCAAATTCCACAAGCTTTGGGACAAGCTCAAGGGTTGTCATCTCTATTCCTTGTTCTGCCAAAGCTTTTGCCATATCTCCTCTACCCGCACCAATATCGAGCATCTCGCTAAATGGCTTCCCAACTTGCTCTTTCACTTCCTGCGCTAATTCGTTAATAGCATCTTCCATATCCAATTCCTGATTCATCCACTCAAATTGCTTTCGATAAAAGGGTTCAACCCATGATTGTGTCATTTAGATTCCTCCTGTATTTTTTTCGTTTACAGAGAAGAATTCAAGTACAATAGTGTCATGGTCAACCCTCCTTTTACTAGTTAAGGATGATTATACAGTATTTTCTGATTAAATTCTATATCGTTCTGATGTCCATAGAAATCATACTAACGGCGTCTTCAAATAAAACAATCCGCCATTAATAATTTCAACTCGGATAGTTGTTTCATACTGTTCCTCAATCGCTTTTTTCTCCATTGCATAACTTTCAGGCACATCCTCTACTCCCGTGTAAAAGTAATCCAGTACTCGTAAATCTCTGACTTGGCGTTGCTTCGCTTCATCCACCCAAGTATGATCATCCTGATTCACAACGTTTTCCATTACCTCTTCAAGGCGATTTAAGGCGCGCATTGGCGGTATATTATAAGGTAAATAGTACGTATTCGCGGATACCGATGGCGCTAAATCTAGTTTGCGGACAGACTCTTGAAACCCATCAATGACTGCACCATTCATTAAATTCATCCCTAACGAATAGAGCATTTCTTTAGTCCGGTCACTGGAATACGTGATTTTATAATTCACTCCGAGCCATGGCGTTAGCGTGACCTGGGTCGCCTGATTTTGACCAGGTTTCTCATACATTTGAACAAAGGCTCCTTGTTCTTTCGTCACTTGAAACAGCTGATGAAGTCTTGGTGAGCCAAAGTGGATTCGCTCTCCTGCCAACGAGGCTGAGAACTGACTCGGATTTGTGATCAATGTAAGCTTAGCCGGATTCGGTTCTACACCTCCACTTTCAACATAACTCCAGTAATACGGGCGATTCATAATGCGTTTATCCATGTCGATCGTTAACTGAACCGTCATATGATCATAGCTTTCGTCAAGTACCCTACATTTGTTTTCATGGAAAAACCGCTGGATGTACTGATGAATTTCTTGCTGGCGCATAGATAACCTCCATTCACAAAACTACTCAAGAGATAGACCTCTTGCCATCTGTTAAGATATGATCCAATTCCCCGACAACTTTTTCAAACACACCAATCTTCCGTTCCAGCAATTCCACCATTTTGTCTTCTACTGACTGTTGGATTGCTAAGTTATAAATGTGTACATCCTCTGTTTGTCCAAGTCTGTGAACACGGCCAATCCGCTGCTCCAGCTTCATAGGATTCCATGGTAAGTCATAGTTAATAACATGATGACAAAACTGTAGGTTAATCCCTTCACTTCCCGATTCGGTTGCGATCAGCACTTGTGCATTGTTTTGGAATAACTGTTTCATCCACTCTCGTTTGTTTTTACTGAACTTCCCATTAAACAGGACACTTGTAATACCTTTCGCATGCAAAACCGCTTGTAAATAGGCTTGTGTTGCACGATATTCTGTGAAAATGATGACTTTATCATCAGCTTTTTGAATGAGCTCCAAAGCTTTTTTCGCCTTAGAATGGATGTCTAGTTCCGTCAGCTTCAACAATATCTCTTCTATCTGGAATCGAACTTCTGGTTGGACCGTTGTTTGATGTAATTTCTCTAATGTCAACACCGCAGCCAGCTGACTACTGCACATTTCCCGCTGAAGGGTGAGCAACGTAAACGAATCTGAAACTGGTAACTTCGAAATCATCGAATAGATAACTCGTTCTTGTTCCGTAAAGTCTAGCGGCATAATTTGTACAAGACGATTCGTCCATTCAATCCCTGTCTCGTGTCTAATGTTCCGTACCATTACTTGTTGGATCAATTCCTTCAAAAATTCATCTTCTTCTACATGATGCTTACTCGCAGAAAACACACTTTGGAAAGTTTCTAAGTTTCCTAAATGGCCGGGCTTCAGCAGAGAGATCAAGTTAAACAGTTCGAACACATCATTCTGAATCGGGGTTGCCGTTAGCAATAAGCAAAACTTTTTCTTCAATTGTTGAACGAACTCATAGTTTTTTGTTTTAGGATTCTTGAGTTTGTGGGCTTCGTCGATAATAACCAAATCGTACTCTTGTTGATAAATCATCTCTTTATGGGGACTCCGCTTCGCCATGTCGATACTCGTCACAACAATTGGGCAGTGATCTAGATTGTATTTTTTATTGTAAGCAATCGCAGGAATATGGAACTTCTGATTCAACTCGGCAATCCATTGATTTGTTAAAGATGCCGGTGCTAGTATAAGAGCTTTTTTCACGAGACCACGTATGAGGTATTCTTTTAAAACGAGCCCTGCTTCAATCGTTTTTCCAAGTCCCACTTCATCCGCTAAAATGGCTTTCCCATTCATCCGCTCAATAACTGTCTCTGCAGCCTCCAATTGGTGTGCATACGGCGTGAGATTCGGTAAATGTTTTGGCGATTGGAGACCGTGAAATTCTGGAATCACTTTCGCTCTTTCCATGTCATAACACATTTGATAGAGCGTCCAATTATCCCATTCTTTGCGATTCTCGAGACGTTCTGTAAATCCATCTTTCCATTCTGTTGACCGCTCAATTCGCATACGTATCCCCTCATTCAATAATTTCTTTTAAATTAGCATGCCCAAAGAATAGTATTTTTATGTATAGAGCAGTTGTCTATCCTAGTATAAAAAAGAAGAGCCTGACGATTCCTCATCTGACTCCTCACTTTATATTCTTAATAGGTGTTTCTTAATACGATATTTAATCGTCTATTCTAGATTTCAATCACAAATACCAGGATCATCGGTCTTCTTTTCGTTCTTTCAAACAGTAGCGTTTCTACAGATTTCTTGATTTGTTGTCTCATAACGGCCCCATCGCTGCCATTGATTGTCTTGAATCTGTCAACTGTCGTTTTGACCGATTCATTCACTTCTTCTATCAATTCTTGTGCATCTGGTTTGTAAACAAAACCTCTCGAAATTGTATCGGGTTCAGTTAGGAGCCTGCCCGTCTCTTTACTTACAGTAATCAGAATCACGAGCATACCTTCTTCTGAAAGTAGTCTTCGATCGCGTAGCACGATATTTCCTACATCCCCAACTCCTAAACCATCGACAAAGACCCTACCAGCTCGGACTTTACGTGTTTGACGTGCGGTTTGACCGTCAAAATCCACTACATCTCCATTGTTGACAATGAAGATGTTTTCTCGTTCCACCCCCACCGATTCAGCCAATTGTCTGTGTTTGTGAAGCATTCTGTACTCGCCATGGATGGGGATGAAGTATTTAGGTTTCATGAGTGTCAGCATGAGCTTCAGTTCTTCCTGACGAGCATGCCCGGATACATGCATCCCTTCTTCAGAACCATAGATCACGTTAGCTTTCAAAAGGAATAACTGATCAATGATCCGTGAAACATTCTTTTCGTTACCTGGAATTGGAGACGATGCTAAGATGACCGTGTCTTCAGGAAGCACTTCTGTATGCCTTGAGTTCGAACTGGCTAAACGGGATAACGCAGCGAGCGGTTCCCCTTGGCTCCCCGTACAAAGAACAGCAACATGTTGAGGGTCCATTTTCTTGATTTCATAAGGCTCGATAATCATGCCTACAGGGATCGTTAGATGGCGAAGCTCCGAAGCAACTTTCACGACATTCAACATACTCCTTCCTAATAACACTAACTTACGATTCGTTTTCTGCGCTGCATCGATCACTTGCTGAACACGGTGGACATTCGATGCAAATGTCGAGATGATGACTTTTCTATGTGCATTTCGAAAAGCTTCTTCAATATGGGATCCGACCGCCATTTCAGAAGGATTAAAACCAGGACGCTCTGCATTCGTACTCTCTGAAAGCAACACTAATACACCCTTGTCCCCGATTCTCGCCATCTTATGGATGTCGGGTGGCTCGTTATTCACTGGAGTTAGGTCAAATTTAAAGTCACCTGTATGGACGACAACCCCTACTGGTGTATTGAATACCACACCTACACAATCAGGAATACTATGATTTGTTCTGAAAAACGTAATGTTCACACTGCCAAACGACAAATCGGAAGTATCGTCAATCAGATGCATTTCCGTAGATCGTAGCAGCCCATGTTCTTTCAATTTGATTTCTATCAGTCCTAGCGTCAGATCAGTTGCATACACAGGAAGATTCATCTGTTTCAAGAAGTAAGGAATTCCTCCAATATGATCTTCATGACCATGGGTAATAATTAATGCTCTAACATTGTCTTTGTTATCCTTTAAGTAAGAAATATCTTGGATGATCAAATCAATACCAAGTAAACTCTCGTCAGGAAATTTTGATCCACAATCAATGACGAAGATATCATCTTCATATTGCACAACATACATGTTTTTCCCGATTTCATTGATTCCACCTAAAGCAAAGATAGATAATCCCTTTTCAAATGTAGTCATCTTCGATCCGCTCCCTATACCAATTGAATATGGCTAGTATGCGCTTGTATGTCCAAATTTATGAATTCTTATATGCAGCTATTCTGGAGCTCAAAAATACAAAACTCTGTTCCACAACATCCCAGATGCCAAGAATTAAGAACAGTGGTACTATAGGAAAGTTCATAAGCGAAATGCTTGCGGATGCATGAAATGTAGGAGGTTTAGTTATGGAAGATAAAAGTACGTTGCGGCTTGTACTCGCTGGAATCCTTCTTGGTATTTTAATGTCGGCGATGGATAATACGATTGTCGCTACAGCATTAGGTTCGATTTTAGGAGATTTGGGCGGCGTCGACAGTTATGTATGGATCACGTCAGCATATGCAGTTGCTGTTCTTGCGGGGATGCCGATTTTCGGTAAGCTCTCAGATATGTTTGGAAGGAAACGTTTTTTCATATTTGGTATTATCGTATTCATGGTTGGATCTGCTCTTTGTGGCGTGGCACAATCCGTTCCACAGTTAGCAGTCTTTCGTGCAATTCAAGGAATCGGTGGTGGTGCGCTTTTACCGATCGCATTCACAATTGTGTTTGATGTGTTCCCACCTGAAAAACGCGGAAAAATGACAGGTCTCTTAGGTGCTGTTTTCGGCGCATCCAGCGTCATCGGACCGTTACTTGGTGCTTGGATCACGGAATCCATTAGTTGGCATTGGGTATTCTATGTCAATATCCCAATTGGGTTAGTGTCCTTATTACTCATCGCCCGTTTTTATAAAGAAACTACTAAACCGGTCAAACAGACAATCGATTGGCTCGGAGCAATTTCACTTGTCACTGCGGTGGTCAGTCTCATGTTCGGACTTGAATTCGGTGGTAAAGAATTTGCTTGGTCTTCTTGGCAAAGCATCGCACTGTTCAGCATTTTTGCGATCTTTTTCATTGTGTTCATCTGGGCGGAGACTCGAGCAAAAGAGCCAATCATTTCGTTCTGGATGTTTAAAAACCGTCTGTTTGCCTCTTCTCAAGTGCTTGCCTTTCTTTATGGTGCTACATTCATTTGTTTGACAATCTTCATCCCTATTTTCGTCCAAGCGGTATATGGAGGGTCTGCAACAAACGCAGGAATTGTATTAATGCCCATGCTGATTGGTACTGTTGTAGGGAGTGCACTTGGTGGAATTCTTCAAACGAAGACATCTTATCGTAGAATCATGGTCATTTCAGTCATTGCCTATTCAATCGGAATGATCCTGATGAGCACAATCACTCCAGATACGTCACGTACAATGTTGTCTATTTACATGATCTTTGTCGGATTCGGTGTAGGTTTTTCCTTTTCTTTGCTGCCAGCGGCTTCAGTTCACAAAATGGATTTCAAATATCGCGGTTCTGCCAACTCAACAAACTCATTTTTCCGTTCGTTCGGACTGGCACTCGGAATTACGATTTTCGGTGCAATTCAAACGAAGCTGTTAGCAAGTGGACTCACTTCAGGTTTTGAAAAAATGCCGGGTAACAATGCAGGTGGCATCGAATCGATTGGAAATATCCAAAACGTCTTCCTACCTGAAACACGCAAAACGATTCCACCTAATATTCTAGAGGTGATTACAAACGCCATGTCCGCTTCGATCTCGACGACATTTTTATGGGCGCTCATTCCTGTGGCCATTTCGATCATCGCCGTGTTCTATATGGGACCTGAGCGTTTAATCCCTAAAAAGGAATCAGAAAAATAAGTAGTAAAGAGGCATCGACAAGGTTAACGTCGATGCCTCTTTTCAATGAGTCTCCTCATTCTTTGAAACTGGAAGTTTTCGTTTTACTTGTTTCAGCGTTGCGACAATTAGAAAACTAACAATCACGAGCAGTAACCAAGAACTCACTTTTCCTAGATGAACCAGACTCCATGCATCCGTCTGATTTGGGTATTGCCAAGCACCAAAAAAAGTAGCAATATTCTCTGCAACCCATATGAAAAATCCAATGAGTGTAAAGGAGAGTACAATCGGCATTCGATATCGGCTTCCATTCACTTCATAGGTCACCCACGAACGCCAAAATACAACTAGTACTAGTCCAGATAGCCACCAACGAATGTCGATCCAGAAATGGTGTACAAAGAAATTTAAGTAAATTGTAGCTGCAAGAGGAACTACCAATAGGAACGGTGGCCACTTTACTAGCTGAACATCCAGCCGTCTCCACGCCTGGCACAAATAACTCGCAACACTGGCATACATAAATCCACTATAAAGAGGGACTCCGAGAATTTTCATATACCCTTCTTCAGGATAAGACCAGGACCCCATATTCACTTTAAAAATCTCCAACGCAAGTCCAATAAGGTGAAACAATGTAATCACTTTGAGTTCATCCTTCGTTTCAAGTCCAGAGTGAACCATCCACCATTGCATGAGTAAGAAAATGAGGAGCAACCAATCATACCTAGGTAGTAATGGAAGAGGGATGACTTGTGTCAATGCCAATGAACCAAAAATGACAACGGGAAAGACGCAAGACAATGCTTGCTCCCTCCCAAAGTAAATCAGTTGCGTCAGGTATCTTTTTAGCCGACCTAAATAACTCGCATCAGGAGACGTGACCTCTTCCCATCCCCTAGCCATCTTGCCGCCCCTGATCACCTTGATATTCTAGAATGTCGCCTGGCTGACAATCCAGCGCCTTACAAATCCCTTCTAACGTTGAAAACCGAACCGCTTTTGCCTTACCATTTTTTAAAATGGACAGATTCGCCATTGTGATGCCCACTTTCTCGGACAACTCTGTAACACTCATCTTCCTTTTTGCGAGCATGACATCGATATTAATAATAATTGACATAGCATTCACCTCAGACCGTCAAGTCATTTTCAGATTTTATGTCGATTGCGTTCTGTAACAATTTCTGCAGGACTGCCGCAAAAACAGCGATGACAACGCAGCCAAAAATAATTCCCAAGCCAATTACGATGATTCCTGGCGCATCATCTGCATCTCCCATCATGAAAAGCAGCGGCATGAATAACACGTAGATCGTTCCTATCGAGACCGCGCACAGTTTAATTTTTTTCAACACGCTGACCGAAGCCTCCGAAAATGCTGTGTTCCTGTCAATGTAAGTTAAAAGTTTCATCGTCTGATAAAGGGCCACAAAGTAAATGAGTGCCCCTGCATACAGACCCACTAAAAAAGGATACTGCAAGAACGACCATTTTGGAGCAAGTTCTGCAAAGAATTCTGCAATCTGTGGTACTACAAAGATACAGAGAGCAAGAATAGGTAATGCCATAATCACAAGTGTAACCTTTAAAAATAACGTTTCTCGTTTCATCAAATACACCTCATTTTGTGTAGTATAGAAATAATATTACCATCTAATTTATCGATTATCAATAAATTATTACTGATTATTAATATACTATTACCCATTTAGACGATGATGAGTGAAAAAAGCTCCTCAATTCTTGAAATAGAAGAGTGGCCATTTTATTATGTACGTTTTGTTTCATAGACAAGTTAACAAAAAAACAGCCGGAAGATTCTCCGACTGTTTTCTCTACTTATTTAAACACGGTTGCCGCTTTAACAGCTTTTTGCCATCCGCTATACAGCTGATCTCGTTCTTCTTGCTCCATGGTCGGTTCGAAAGGCCGATCTAGTGACCAATGAGCAGCGATTTCAGAACAATCTTTCCAGAAACCGACCGCAAGTCCTGCTAAATACGCAGCTCCAAGCGCTGTTGTTTCGTTAATGGAAGGACGCTCAACTGGTACATTCAATAGATCTGACTGGAACTGCATAAGGAGATTATTCTCGACTGCTCCGCCATCTACTCGCAACGTTTTCAATGAAATCCCTGAATCAATTTCCATGACATCCAAGACGTCCTTGGTTTGGTATGCAAGTGACTCTAATGTTGCACGAACGAAATGCTCTTTTGTCGTGCCGCGTGTTAAACCAAATACAGCACCGCGCACATCGCTATCCCAATATGGAGTTCCAAGACCGACAAAAGCAGGTACAACATATACACCGTCTGCCGATTCTACCCTCGAAGCGTACTGTTCACTGTCTGAAGAGTGGCGGAACATGCGTAGTCCATCACGCAGCCATTGGATGGCAGAACCTGCAACGAAAATACTTCCTTCTAAGGCATATTGAACTTTTCCATCAATGCCCCAAGCAATTGTCGTTAACAGTCCATGATCTGATTTCACCGCTTTGTCTCCTGTATTCATCAACATGAAGCAGCCGGTACCATATGTGTTTTTTACCATTCCAGTTTCAAAGCACGCTTGTCCGAACAAAGCCGCCTGCTGATCTCCTGCGATTCCCGCAATAGGGACTGCATGCCCGAAAAATTGTTCGGGATCTGCATGCGTATAGATTTCTGATGATGGGCGGACATCAGGCAGCATTGAAGCCGGAACACCTAGAATTTCTAAAAGCTCTTCATCCCATTTCAATTCGTGAATATTGTACATTAACGTTCTGGATGCATTCGAATAATCCGTTACGTGCGTCGTTCCTCCAGACAGTTTCCAAACAATCCACGTATCAATTGTTCCGAATAACAGGTCCCCATTTTCGGCTTTCTCCCGAGCTCCCTCTACATTGTCTAAAATCCATTTCACTTTAGTCCCAGAGAAATAGGCATCAATGAGCAATCCGGTCTTTTCTCTGAATAGTTCGTTGTAACCGCTTTCTTTCAGTTCTTCACATATTGCTGCCGTTTGGCGTGATTGCCAGACGATTGCGTTGTAAATTGGATTGCCCGTATTCTTATCCCATACAACTGTTGTTTCCCGTTGGTTCGTTATACCAATGCCTTCAATTTGTTCTGCTGAAATATTCTTCTCGGACAGAACCCCAGCAATTACGGATAGAATAGAGCTCCAAATTCCATCTGCGTTGTGTTCAACCCAACCTGATTTAGGAAAATGCTGTGTGAATTCTTGTTGTGCAGAGTGAAAAATCTTACCCTTTTTATCAAATAAAATAGCTCTTGAACTCGTAGTCCCTTGGTCTAACGCCATAATATACTTTTCAGTCATTCTCGCTTCCTCCTATACTTTCAATCCTTAGAATTTGTTAGTCCTTGCATGACTTGTTGTAGGTTCGACACTCTCTGAACTCATCTCTTTCCGAATTGAGTATTGAGCGGCTACCAACAATGCTAGCACAATTGCACCTACAATCCAGAATGCAAGACTATTTTCTCCAATGAAAAATTGCTTATAAAATAGGGCGCCCATCGTTCCTCCTAAAATCGGGCCAACTACTGGAATCCATGAATAACGCCAGCCGGATGATCCTTTTTTAGGGATTGGTAAGAAAAAGTGTGCAATCCGAGGTCCGAGATCACGTGCGGGGTTAATGGCATACCCTGTCGTACCTCCAAGTGATAACCCGATAGCGATGATCAAGGCACCGACAATGAGGGGATTGAGTCCTTCTGTGAATTCGTTGGCACCGATTGATAATAATCCGAGTAACAAAATGAACGCACCGATTACTTCACTTGTCAAGTTGGAAAGTGGATGACGTATCGCTGGGGTTGTTGCAAAAACATCCCGTTTTGCGACTGGATCTTCTGTTTCTTTCCAATGCGGCAAGTATTGAAAATAGACGAGGACAGCTCCAAGAATCGCCCCAATCATCTGTGCAAGTATATATGTTGGCACATCCGCCCAAGGGAAATCACCGATTGCTGCAAAGCCAATCGTCACCGCCGGATTCAAGTGTGCACCACTAGTTTGGCCAACTGCATAGACGCCAAGAGCAACTGCTAGTCCCCAACCAACTGTGACTACAATCCAACCCGAGCCTTCTGCTTTCGATTTCTTCAGCGCAACACCACCGACAACACCGCCACCAAACAAAACCAAAATCATCGTTCCGATTAACTCTCCTGCAAATGGAGTCATCCAATTCTCCCCCTACTCATATTTAATGACATGGATCATTGAGTTAAGCACAAAAAAAAGTCCACAATTAAAATCTTGCTGGACGCAAGAAATTAACTGTGGACTCCTCAACTCAACCACGTTTTATGAACTTGTCCACAATTATAGAGCGGTTTCATTGGTCTGTCAAACACTAGATTCAGAAAGTTCTCTTTTTCTCAAATGACTTCCATAACTCACGGTCGGAGGTGGTGACTGCAACAGCCCCTGCAGCTAGCGCATCTTCAATATGCTTTTCCGTACGAATGAGCCCTCCGTTAATTATCGGAATTCCCGTGCGCTTGTAAACTTCTTCAATCAGTTCAGGAATCACACCTGGCAACATTTCTATGAAGTCCGGTGCGGTTTGTTCTATCAAAGAATAACTTTTTTCCAACGCAATCGTATCGAGTAAAAACATACGTTGTATCGCAAGGATATGTTTTGCCTTCGCTTTCATAATGATATTGGAACGAGTGGAAATAATACCTGCAGGCCTAATATCATTGCACAAAAAGTCTGCAGCAAAGTTATCTGTTTTCAGTCCTTGGATAAGATCGGCATGGATGATTAACTTCTTGCCTCTCTTATCTGCTTCCAGTTTCACGGTTTTCAAATTGCTAATGTGCACTTCTAGTAACACGACATATTCGAATGGGCTGTCCAACAGCCTTTCAAACTGCTTTAAAGTGCGTGCAGCCGGTAAAATTTTTTGATTGTGAAAAGGCATTTGTTGATAACTCCTGTCTATCAGTATAGGTTCATACTATCGTATTCAGACAACTGAAGTCGCTTTACTCATCTCATCTTCCAATTCTTTTTCATAACGTTGCCGCTCCATAGCCGACCAGTTGAAGATTTTTGCCATCTCGTCGAGAACGTCTTGTTCTGCATCCACAACGTTTTTCATATTGAAAAATAGATCACCCGTCCGTCGAATGAAGAAGTCTGTCGGTTTTACGGTCATTTCCTTTTCAATAGCATAGCGCAATTTCACGTACAAAATCCGTGGCAATGATTGGTTTTCATCATATGGAATCGTAAAGACTTCATCGACATTGGTGCCATATAATGATGCTAAGTGTCTGCTTTCTCTTTCTGTAAATCCTAGCAACTGTCCTCGCTTAACTGCTTGCTCCATATACCGCATATAATTCGCAGACCCACCAAAATCGCCGCCAGAGATTGGAATCTTTTTCGTACTGCATCGTCTGAACGTCAATCCTTTTTCTTGTTGAAGAAGCTGTGCAATCTTGTTCACAACAGTCTCCGCCATTTTTCGATAGCCCGTCAGTTTCCCACCCGCAATGGTGATTAACCCACGTTCCGACTCCCAAATCTCATCTTTTCTCGAAATCTCAGAAGGATTTTTCCCATCTTCATGGATAAGCGGTCTTACGCCTGCCCAACTCGATTCCACATCTTTTTCGGACACTGAGACTTCTGGGAACATGTAGTGGATGGCATCTAAAATATACGTACGATCTTCTTCAGTAATTTGCATTTCTTTTGGATCCCCATCAAAAAACGTATCCGTTGTCCCGACATATGCTTTCCCATCCCGTGGTACCGCAAAAATCATGCGCTTATCGGGTGTGTCAAAGTAAATTGCTTGATGCAATGGAAATACACTTTGGTCGAACACTAAGTGTATTCCTTTTGAAAGGATAAGTTGTTTTCCATTGGAATGCCCGTCAATTGCTTTCACTTCATCTACCCATGGACCTGCAGCGTTGATCACTTTCGATGCATGAACGGTTGTTACGTCTCCCGTCAGCATATCTCGAACTTGCACCCCTTCGATTTTGTTGGATTCGTCATATAGAAACGATTCCGCTTTTGCATAGTTAACAAGCGTCGCGCCTTTTGAAGCAGCCGCTTTTGCAACTTCAATTGTGAGGCGTGCATCGTCTGTACGGTACTCGACGTAATATCCACTTCCTTGAAGTCCCTCTCTCTTAATAAGCGGGGCTTTTTGGATCGTCTGGTCAAGAGTCAACATCTTTCTTCGTTCAGAGCGCTTCACTCCTGCTAAAAAGTCATACACTTTCAGTCCAAGGGCAGTTGAATACGGTCCAAACGTTCCTCCTTTATGGAATGGTAGTAGCATCCATTCCGGGGTTGTCACATGCGGTCCATTCTCATAAACGATAGCACGTTCTTTTCCAAGCTCCGCCACTTCTTTGATTTCAAATTGTTTCAAATATCGCAGTCCTCCGTGCACTAACTTTGTAGAACGGCTCGATGTACCAGATGCAAAGTCTTGCATTTCAACAAGCGCCGTTTTCATACCACGTGCTGCTGCATCTAAGGCAATTCCAGCTCCTGTAATTCCCCCACCGATCACGACTACGTCAAAGTGTTCTCTATTCAACTGGCTGAATACTTCGTTTCGATTCAATGCAGAAAATGTTGTCATGTGTCTCGTCTCCTCTTTGTATACGAGTTCAAAAAACAAAAAAGAGACCCCAAGAAAATAATCGCATTGTTTGCAATCATTTCTTGAGGTCTCTCAGTAGCTCAAACCCGATATATTAACTTGTTGACTAGTATACCACAGTCAAAAAAAATTACAAAACATCTAATTTGAACATTCCCAAGCCGTGACATTGCGAGTCTGTCAGACTTAGGCAGTTGCATTTTTCCTCTTCAAACTAAGCAGTCGAATCAATACGATGGCTAGCAGTAGGAAGAATGTGATAAGCCCGATAACGCCAATCCAGCCGAAGTGTGACCAGAAAAAACCGCCTCCTGTTCCGCCAACGCTTGAACCAAAATAATAGAAAAATAAATATAAAGAAGAAGCTTGGGCTTTGTCATGTTTCGCGCGATGGCTCACCCAACCGCTCGCAATCGAATGACTGCCGATGAATCCAAATGTAAAGACTACAATCCCTGCAATCTTTAAAATCAGACTGACATTCAGTGTAATGAGTGCACCAGTCAACATGAGGACTGTACCGATAAACAGGATATTTCTACGGCCATACTCATTTGCCAACTTTCCAAACCACGTCGAGCTAACAGTCCCGACCAAATAGACGATGAAAATCCAACCGACAATCGTCGTACTTAACGAATAAGGTGGCGCTAGCAATTTAAAACCAATGTAATTGTATAGCATGACAAAACTTGCCATAAGAAAGAATCCGATACCATACAAGTTCAGCATGGCAGGATCCTTCAAATGAGAGACTAATGATTTCCAAAGATTTTTAAGCTGAAGCTCACGTGCAACGAAATGGTTTGAACTTGGCAATGCGACAACAAAGTATGCACTGATCATCAAACTCAACACTCCGATGACGATCATACCAATTTGCCAGCTATACAGGTCTGTCAACGTTCCCATCATGACGCGTCCCGCTAAGCCCCCAACAGAGTTCCCACTAATATAGAGTCCCATCGCGACGCCAAGGTCTTTCGGATGCATTTCTTCTCCTAAGTACGCCATCGCAATAGCAGGTAGCCCCGCGAAAGTAATCCCTTGAACAATTCGCAGTCCTAGTAGTACTTCAAATGTTGGGGAAAACGCTAAGGCAAGCGTTAAAATAGATGACGCAAAAATTGAAATCGTCATTAACCGTTTTCTTCCCCACGCTTCCGATAAAGAACTCACTATCACCAGACTAATTGCCAACGCAAACGTCGTGACGGATAATGACAAACTTGCAAACGCTGGAGATATATTAAATTCCTTCGAGAATTCCGGCAGAAGTGGTTGTGTAATATAGAGGTTCGCGAATGTAATGAACCCTGCTGCAAATAAAGCCCAATTCGTATGTTTATACTCTCGAGAACCTCTTTGGATATACTCCATTTATTATCTCCTCAACTCCTAAAATGCTTATAAGCTCTTACTATTTTAAGTATAGACCTTAAAAACCAGCATGATAAAAAAATTTGCTTACTAGAGAAAACGAGCTTGTAATACGTCTCCCGTAGGCACCTCTCCAATAATGAATATAAACTTTTAGTTAACGTATTCCCCGTTTTCCCCTTCTCTCGTTTATACTAGGAAAGCGGCGATTATAGAATGTACGTTCCAATCGTTTGTATCGAAACAAATCGTTTTCAAAACTAACAGCTAAAGAGGGTTTCAGATGAAAGGAAGTTCACATTTAGGAATTGGCATTGCCGTTGGCGCAATCGCCGGGTACATCACACAACCAGACCTCATGACCGTCGCGATCTGCGCAGGTATTGGCGGAGTATCTGGCGTTGCACCAGATTTAGATACTAATGGCCTTGCAAGCAATCGCATCACATTGTCGAAAAAAGTGAGTAAGGTACTCATGGAAGTTGCCGGTATCGGGATTTTACTTATGCTCATTTATCAGGTTATGACTCAAGGAATGAGCCGTGAAATTTACATATACGCAGGGATTGGCCTTGTTCTCCTGATTGTCTCACGGGTTATTACCCAAAGACGGATGCTGACGATTACAGGCGTTCTAGTCATGTTGCTTGGATTTGTATTGGATAAATCCATCGGTATTTTACTTGCAGGAAGTTATATTATTTTTGCTTCATTTTTGCCACATCGGTCTTATACGCATTCACTTATCGGCGTTGTGTTTTATGCGTTCATTTTAAAGTATCTCTATATGGAATGGCCAATTGATGGATTAGTCTTAGCAGGATTGGCAGGTTATATCAGTCATTTAGTGGCGGACATGAAAGTGTTGCCTGTGAATCGCAGAGGTGTGAAATGGTTTGCACCATTGTGGAAGCAAGAGTTTTAATTGGTCATAAAAAAAACGAGTATCCGTGAATCGGGATACTCGTTTTTTGATCTATACTTTCGTCAAACTGAAGATATAAACTTCTTAATTGTTCGATAGTAAATCCAGTATTGACCTGCTGCAAGTAGTAAAACCCCTACAGTCATCCACATCTTACCAATCGGAAGCATTAAATAGACAACCGCCATTATAGGTAACTCCCAAGCAAAATACGTGTACACTTTTTTGGTCGCCTGTTTGGTTACATCTTGAAACAGCTCATCATCTTCTAAATACTCTTGTGGCTTATAGGTTGTCATTGAAATCTTTTGTTTAGGCATTCTTTCATTGTGTTTCTTGATGTTGTAAAAAAACAGGATCAAATAAAGGAAGACTATCACCATCATTACATTCAGCAAGATGCCTGAATTCCCACTAATGCTAAATTCAAATCCAAATCCGCCATCTGAAAAAGTATTCACTGTAGCAGCATAGCCGACTAGTAAGACAAATCCCATAATAATAAAAATCCCAGCCATTTGCCAAAGTGGATAGGTGATTCGCATATCATTCTTCATGTTCTTCCTCCCCTTCCAACCAAAAGATTTCATTGATATCACAGTCAAGCGCCTTTGCCAGTTTCAATGACAGTGTGACAGAAGGTGAAAACTCACCTTTTTCGATGAACCCAATCGTCTGTCTTGTGACACCGACTTGCTTTGCCAATTCTATTTGCGTGAAGCTGTAACGCGCTCGCAGCTCCTTTAACCGATTTTTCAGCATCACGACACCTCTTCACTCTAATGTACACTATTCTTAACATAATGCATAGTATTCTTAACATCTTATTTCTATTACATGCAAAAACACTCAAATTGTCAGGGCAATTGAGTGTTTTCATGTGAAATGTTATCTAATTATTTTCGAACCTTCAGTACCCACCAAATGAGCACAATTTGCAACGGCAGACGAATCCATAATGCCGCTGGAGACAAATCGAAATTCTCAGGGTTCAGCGCCATATAGATGTTGACCGGGAACACAAGCACTAAAAAGATGGCGATTAACACGCCCGCTCGTTCACGTGTTTGCTTTAGGAATAATCCCAGTGCTAGCAAGATTTCCATGACACCTGAAATGTATACAATCTCTGGTCGGAACGGTACCCATTCTGGCATGGCCATGATGAAAAATGAATCCAATAAGAAGTGGCCAACTCCCGCAGCGGCGAAGAACAGACAAAAAGCGTATAATGCGATTTTCTTCATTGAAAAGACTCCTAACTTGGGGGCGAATGAGTTTGTTAAATGATTCTCCCATATGCACGGCCCAGGACTGGATTGTGCTCATAAATCTCTGTTTTCGCTCATAAACTCGGATTTGTGCTCATAAATCTCGAATTCCGCTCATAAACTTGGGTTTGTGCTCATAAACCACGGATTCCGCTCATAAACTTGGATTTGTGCTCACAAATCTTGAATCCCGCTCATAAAGCTCCCACAATCAAAGCGGTAGCATGCTGATTAACCAAAATTCAATTCAATTACTGTAACAAATCCCCTACTACTTTTATTCCCCTACCCTAAACAGTTCCCTATCCATGTTTTCCGGAAACGTTTTCGTAACGGTAACAGTGAAGACCGGTCCACTGGTAAACGTCACATATATGTTTTCTAATTTAATCACTATTGAGGTTAAAAATTCTTTTTCTTCATCTTTGTAACCATACACAAGCACTCGTTGAACAAGTGTATTTTCCAGTTGAATCGAAGAACTTACAATTAACGGCTCTCGAAATCTTTCAACTCGTTGGAAATGGGAAAGTGTATCAGCATCATGAGTCTCGTCAATCAGCAATTGATCATCGCCATCCTCCGTTTCTGTCCATGACAGAACCCAGTATAACGGCCTCCCGGAATCTATTGGGGATTGAAAACAAAGTACGGGTTCTGCGCATTGATATTCCCACCCATCTCCTCGTTGATAAGCTGTAAGCTGATTAACTAGAATCGTTTTTAAGTCCATTCCAATAATTGATTGCAGACTTGCTTCCATCACTCCAGCACTCCTCTTTAAAAATCTCCTTTGTTTGTAATTCTAGGTAAAACGATTACTCCCCAATCACCTCTTATATGGTGACAATCATTACATTCATCGTGGTTTCCCACCAGCAACCAATCAGTCCAACTCAACAACTAGCCTTAACGGAATTCCAAAGTATGTGTACTCAATATTCACGGTTTGAATCGGTAACTCGTTCTTCACGGTCACACCATAAATCAAATCCTGTTTAGTAACTGTCCCCTCGTCCTGTTTGGCATACGTTTTTGTAGGAGATGTTCCCTTTTTTATAGAAACACCTTTTAAATCACGGACTCCACATCCATTTAGCTCTTCTGTTCGATAATCGTCAGTAAGCGTGAATCCTGATATTGCATCACACGTTTGAACTTTCGTTTCAGTTGGTACTGCTTCCTCCACATTTACAGTTACATTTACAAGTTGAATCGTACTCAGCCCACGGTTCCCGACTCCCACAAGATACAATGTCTGATCCAAGTTTGAAGCGATTGTTCCTGTCTCTAATGGCGGATACATCTTAAGAAAAGTATAGATTCCCGCAATCAGGATGAATACGCTCAATAAAGGTATCCATAGTTTTTTACTCATGCTCTCATCCCCCCAACAAATAAGACAGCGCCGTCATTCCTAATGTAAGGAAAATCACTCCGAGAAACACTTCCCCGTAATACGTTTTAGGTCCTTCATACTTTGCTTTACTCATTCTCCATCCAATGAACATTCCAATCAAAGTCCCCATCGCACCATAGCGTAATACCGAAATCACATACTCATAAACTGGCAAATACTCTTTCATCTCTACTCCATCTTCTAAAGTAAGATGTTTATAATTAGCCAAGAAAAGTCCTAGGGATAAGGAAATAATTAGACCATATATTGCGCCATTCCGAATTCGTCTGTCCATCACCTTGCCTCCAATCCATTTTCACTCTTTGCTTCCATCAAAATATCAAGCGTTTCTTGAACGAACTCATTTCTCTTTTGTTCTTCGCTTAAAGATCCCCCAGCTTCCACCCGATCATAACGAAAAGCCCTGATAACTGATTTCAGAATCAGAACAAGCACCTGCTCCTTCTCTGTAAAGGGGCGTTCAAAAGTATACGATTCCAAAAACAATTGAAATCGCTCTTCTTCAGTCAGGTCTCCGGTATAAGGCGCATGCCATGCATGGTAAACAGCGACTGCAATGGCTTCGTTCAAATACACTTCGTTTCCAGCTAGATTAAAATCGTAAATGCCGAGTTTTCCACTCTCTTCACGTACCATATTGTAATAGCAAAAGTCCCCTTGAATAGCACCTTGAGGCAGTTGCGCCCAAGCTCTCTGCAACACTTTCCGATAGTCAATATACAAAGTTTGGATTGTTGCATATAAGGGATGGATTTGATAATAATTCTTAAACTCTAAGAAACTTAATTCGTTTTCATCATAATCCCCAAGGTTTCAGTGTCATTGCCACCGAACATGCTCCAAGAAGTCCCTGTAGTGAAGGGCGACTTGAATTGAGCTGAAATGAGATGTTGCTTACCTAACAAACTACCAATTTCAGAAAGCAACTCCTCTGTCACGTAGGTTAGTTCATACCCTGGTAATTCTTTTTCTAAAGTGAAAACGAGTCCATCTTCTGCATACACATGTGAACCACTACTTGTTTTAACATACCTTGCAACATTCATACCGTTTTCAACTAGTCGTTCCGCATATTGACAGCAAGCCTCCCAATAAAAGGACTCTACACGTTCACCTTTTAACACGTAGGTGGAAATTGATTTCACTTCGGCTAATATTTTTTCACTGGAACGAAAAATTTCTACCTCTTCTGCTTGTATATTAAAGTTTATGCAAACCGCTGAAATTCTTTCAGTATCCATAACACCCTCCGTTCCTATCCCACTACTCCAATTCACGTTCGTCAATCATCGTCATGAATTGAAAGTCACTTGAGCCGTATGAATATTGGGGACTCTTGAAAAACACTTCTGGCGAGACCGATTTTCCACTGCCGTCCAGTGCATTCCAACCGAATTCGAATTGCATAGCAGCTGTCGAATAACCATCGAACCAAGAAAATGTTTCTGTCTCATCTAAGCGAATAGTGGATTGCAACACTTCTTGCCAAGTAGAAGGAAGCGGTATTGCACCGAACGATTCTTCAGCTACCTCGATTTCTTTAGACATTTGAACCCGAGGGCTATAAAAGTTCTTCCCGTCCGCCATTCCATAATCTCTTCGACGGATGATATATGCATTCAACTTCTCTGCACCGATTTCAGGGGCGATGTTCCACGTTAAAAAATAAGAAGTAGGATCGTTTCTGTCAATCATCCAGAGCTTAGGTTCCCCATTCGATTCTAAACTGATTAACTCCCATTTCCATTTGCCCCAAATCCAAAAGCTCATCCCATAATCACCCTCTTCTGAAATATAAGGAACTGCGACGTGGCGACGATCTGCTTGGATCACCTTTTGAATTTCAGCAACTTGATCACTAGTCCCGTATTCGTTCAACGAGTCATTCATTTCCTGTAGAAGTTGGGGCTTATCCGGAAATTGGGTAGGCGGAGAATAATTCCACCACATGAAGACTAAAAGGAGGACACTCGCTAAAGAAACCCATATCCACGCTATGTGATGTCTGCTCATTTTTCGTCACCTCCCACAACAAATGATTGAGTGGAACGGAAATACAGAGATTCAGACGGAGTTTGGATGAGCAAACCTTTCCCGTCCTTTTCTACATAAATCGTCGAACGTACGCCACTTCCCCATTTTGGTTTCGCATCCAGTAACAAGTACGGAAAACGCTCATATCTCGCTTTTTCTTGCACAAACGTATACTCATACCAAGTCCCATCGTAAACTTGTGATTGCTTCAGCTTTTGAAGTTCTGAATTCAACACCTTCACATTGAGAGCGGCCTTCTCACTTCCATTTGGATGAACGGATAGTATCGATGCTTCTTTCACATCCGATACAAACGTCTCCGCATGATCTGCCGGATAAACAAAATGCCCAATCGAACTTGCCACTAGTACGCTGAGTAAGAAAATATAATTTGCCCCAAACCCTAACCATGCGAATTTACGATACCGCTCCCAACGCCCCTCTTTTCGTTTGAGAAAGAAATATAAAACCCATACACCTAGCGGCAAAACAGCAATCCGAATGACTGTGCTAGCCATCATCCATGTAATTGAAAATGAAGTTATACCGGTTAATAAAACCAGAAAAGCTTTCCATCCTACCTGTTGTTCGGGATTCTTCCTATACATTCTATACGCGAGGTAAGCAATCACCCCCCAAGCTAAAACGGTTAAAAGGTTAGATAAAAAATCAAAAGAACCATACTCGTTTATCTCGTTCACTCCTCTTATAAATTGTATAATCATTAATGCTCGTAAATATAATTTAATTCAGTTAATTCCCACATGATTATCATACACTATTTGGAAATCATGTGGGAGCAATTTTTGTAATTGAAGAAACGCAAAAAACCACTTACACGCAGTGTGTAAATGGCTTTTCTTCATCTATTCTTTCAGTACTTAGTCCTCTGTTGGTGCATAATCTTGGTTGAACCACAACTGCTCCTGATCATCCACTTCACCATTGTAGTTTATGAAGATTTCTTCGCCTGCTGTAATTGCTTTATGGGCAAAGAAGTCAAATGTTTGGTTATCAAAATTGATGTCATACCAGGCATTTGGCTCATAAGAATGGTTGAATAGCATGCCATATCCTAAAAGGATTGCGGAGTGGTTCACTCCGTATTCAAAGGCGTAATCGCCAAGAATCGTTTTCTCAATATGCTGGTGCTGTTCGTTTGGATAGGAAATAACCGGCGCCGCATGCAGCAACTGGCCTTTTTCAATATCACATGTGGCAAAAACGCCTCTGTTGAATTCACCATCACTAATTTCGGAAGTTTTTACTTCTATCATTTATTCGCCTTCTCGCTTTTGTATTTACTGCCCACTATAGCATGAATGAACCATCCAATGCTTTGTCTAGAACTCTCCCCTTAATGGTTTTGTCGTCTGCGACTAGACGCCTTCCCCATAGTAGTCGAAAACATCAGCCAGGTCGGCGTAAATCTGATAACCATTTCCCCAGTATTCTTTTACCCAAGCAAGCAGCTCAATCATCTGTTCTCCGTGCTGTACCACTTTATCTTCCAATCCTTTTGCTTCTATCAGCTTGGCGTGACACCAGACTGGATCCGGAAGAGAGTCAAACCATTGCTTCTCGCCATCATCCATTTGTTCTCCATAATACACTCCCCACTCTGCCGGCAGCATCTTGGGCCATTCCACTCCCAGTCCGACGTCTTCCATGACTTGTCGGAAATCCAGCATGAGTGAAAACATAAAGCCTTCTTCATCTGCAGCCGGTAATTCCGGAAAGGAGAGTTTATAGGACTTGGGAGCGGGTTTTGCTTTTACTAACTTTTGAAAAAATGTAGGCTCCGGGGTACGATCCTCCCATGTATAATTCCGAATCGCGTATAGGATGACCTCACTGTGATCTTGCATCTGACTATATCCAGGCAGCTTTTCATTTTGAACAGTTAAGAGTTCTTCAAGTTCCATTTGTTCTGAAAGCGACAGTTTACTTCGAAGTTCTTTTATCCGTAAATCATGTAATCCAACTGCATGTCGGCGCTCCTGTTCAATATTCATTTACACATTCCCCCATTCCTTTTTACATCCCCTCATTAAAAATATACCGCCATCTAACAGTAAAGATGACGGTATCCTTCGATTACTTATTTTTCTTCAGGAATCGCGCAGCTGCCATCTGTACACGTGGCATCTTCCCCATTATCCGGTGACAAGTTTTCAAACACGGATACTGGCTGTTCTTCTTCCAAGATTTTCTCTATAGCTTGTAAAAATGCTTCAGGTGGCTGTGCACCTGAGATCGCATATTTTCGATTAAAAACAAAGAATGGAACGCCTGTAACACCAAGTTGTTTTGCTTCTTCAATATCCGCGCGTACTTCATCAGCATAAGCATTCGGATCACTCGCAACGGCAAGTGCCTCTTCTTTAGATAAACCTGCTTCGACCGCGAGTTCAACAAGGATTACTTCATTGCCCACGTCTTTCGATTGTGTAAAGTTTGCATACAGTAATTTCTCTGCAAGTACAGCGTCTTTGCCGTGAACTTTCGCAAACTTCGTCATCCGGTGTGCGTCGAATGTATTCGTTGGTTTCATCGTATCAAAATGGAAATCGAGCCCCACTTCTTTCGCTTGTTCTGCAATAGAAGCCGTCATTTGTTTCGCTTTCTCAGCGCCTCCGAATTTAGCTCCCATGCTCTCGTAGAAGTCTTGTCCGCTATATTTAGCAGATCCTGGATCTAGTTGAAAACTTTTAAACTCGATTTCTATACGATCCTTCCCTCTGATTTCATCCAATGCAATTTCCAGTTTGCGCTTTCCAATATAGCAAAACGGGCATACAAAATCCGACCAAATTTCAATTTTCATAAAGCATCTCTCCTCATCTGTTGTCTGTTTTATTGAGACAACTATACCACTCCATAGTCTGAAAACGAATTAGTAAGCTTCTGTCTGTGATTACCCACTAATGTTAGTCATTATCTAAAACGGGTATAGATATATATAAATATTTCCCGCTCAATTTCGGGAAATCTTGGATTCTCGAACTAAAGAAAGGTTGGATATTGTGAAAGTACTAGTTATTGGAGCAAACGGACAAGTCGGTAAAGAACTTGTTTCTTTAATTCAGAAGAGTGATTCGTTAACAGCCAAGGCGATGATACGGAAGCAAGAACAGGCTTCTTATTTTGAAGACTTAGGAGCTGAAACAGTCTTAGTGGATTTAGAAGACGACACGAAGAAAATTGCAGAAGCCGCTGAAGGCGCAGATGCGATTGTATTTGCTGCAGGTTCCGGACCGAAAACGGGTGCAGACAAAACGATGCTGATTGACTTGGATGGCGCAGTGAAGTCAATTGAAGCTGCAAAACAAGCAAACGTAAAGCGTTTCATCCTCATCAGTTCTTATGACACGACCCGTGAAGCGATTCAGGAAGCAGATTCATCATTTGCGCCTTATGTTGCAGCGAAACATTATGCAGATGAATGGCTTCGCAAAACAGATTTAGACTACACGATTGTTCACCCTGGTATGTTAACGAACGACGATGGAACTGGTAAAATCGAAGCCGCAGAGAAAGTTGAGGCAAACAAAGTTCCACGAGATGACATCGCACAGGTACTTCTTGCTTGTTTAGAAGACAACTCGACAATCGGCAAGGAATTCCAAGTAATTGCAGGCGATAAACCGGTGAAAGAGGCAATCGCTTCGCTTAAATAACTACATTGAATAACCGTACCCCATGTTAAACTCTGGGGACGGTTATTTTTTACGTTGCCGTAATTACACATCTAACTCTTCCCCATTTTCTTACATATCAACTTCATTTTTTTAGACCGTTTCATAACCAAACAGAACGATTCCCTGATCAAGTATCGTTGTGGGTTGTTTTTCCATTAGACAGCCATCTACTGATAAATTCACTCCCGTGATATACGAAAATTTATCTGACCTATGCATCTCGCACACGATCATTTTGGCATTGTCTAAGCAACAGGTTTCTCAGACTACACTTCACACTTCTACTGGCTAGTTTCAGTTACTTGGTTGCACTTATTATGAGTTTCACTCTTTTTCTGACGGACCTTTGCTGTTTAATTGTCTTTTGTTTTCCGCCACGAGTTTTTCGAAATAGGATAGCTCTTTAGATTCTTTAGTTGTTTCTTCAACGAAAGGTACCACATCTTCTGTTTGTTTAGGTGTAACCACTTGTTTAACAGGTCCATCTGAAACTGAAGAACGTGCTGGCTCAATCTCCTCTTGTTCGTAATATCGATAGGATGTTGCTGGCTCACTAGGTATCGTTACTTCAATTTCTCTAATGTCTGACCGACTAGTGGATACAGGTGTCTCAACTTCAACCGATGGCGTAGTCTCCGCTTTCTGAAAAACAGCCGTTTCCGGAGTTTTTTGCAGTAGCTGATTATTTATTATATTGTTCAGTGTAGAGAATCCCGATTTTAACTCATTTAAAAGCTTTTCATATTCAGGTGTGTCTGTTTCGATTTGCGTGGAATTGCCTTCTATGAAATTGACTTGATAAAAAGGTTGGGTCCAGTTACGAATTTCAATGACCAATGCTAACGTGTGTATTTTTTTCGACTGAGTATTTTTAGGAAGCTTACTATATATCTCTTTTTTAATATACTCTAACATCGGGATATTTGTAGATGTATACGACATGTCGATCACTTCTGAATTCTCTACAATCGCAACCGCATCCAATTCAGTGAATCCATAATTATCTAGCGTGTAAGACATGTTGGCCGTCGGTGTAGTCAATGGCTTTCCAAGGCCATCCACTGCACGCCAACAATAAATCTGACGTGATTCTTCATGAATTGTAACTCTTGTCAACGCATCACTTGAAACATAGGTTAACGTGTCGTCTAGATTACCTGCCGGTGGTTGTATGGAACTCAAACTTTCTCGTTGCTTAGCCAATTGACCCACCGCTAATGTATGCGATTTGGCAGACAAAGGAATCGTTAAAAACGCAAGTATACCAATGACACTCCACCCTATCCATCCAGCCCCATTAATCATTGCAAAAACAAAAAAAATACTTGCAAGAAGTGGAGATAGACAACCCAGACACCCGATTATAGTAGAATTTTTTGTAGAGATAGGTTCCATCCTCCTTTAATGTAATAAAATTAAACCTAAAAAACACGTAAATAGTCTATATATCTGAGGCTATAGCATAAGATCCAAACTCGTTTTACTGAAGATATCCTTTTGTTTAGTCGAGTTTATACAGGGAAATCAATTGAAATAAGTACTTGTTGACTAGCAACTTACCCACTGAACTTTTGTTTTAAGGAGGAGTTACATTATGGAACTTCATGACGGAGAAACAGTTAAGTATAAGCTGTCCGCAAACTTGAGAAATGGGATTGAATTTGTAGGCGGAGTCTTAACCATTACAGACCAGCGATTCCTATTTTCATCACACGCCATCAACATTCAAAAAGGCGAAGTGGCAATTTCTATCAACGATATGGATAAGGTGCATGAATCCAACGCTTTAGGTATCCTTTCAAATGGTCTTACTGTAGAACTAACGGACGGATCTTCTCACACGTTCATCGTTGCTCCAGGAGACATGTCTAAACGTGAGGATATCGTGGAATTTGTTCAAGAAAAATTAAGTGCTTAACACACAGTACCTCAAACACTTCTAACTGTTTGGGGTATATTTTTTCATTTCCTACTATCTAGCTGGCTGTCCGGCAACAAGCACATGCATAACAGTAGCCATTATTTCAAACCACATATTTAAATTTTCATGCACGCCATCATAATCTGACGGTCCCTTATAAATCGATTGAAAATTTAGTAAAAACAGGTTTTATTATCCTTTAATTATTGATATACTAGTTATAGGTGGATAATTCCTTTACGTTATCACCATTGGATTAGTTTCAATAATTGTTGAGAATCTATATAAGCACCTTGCTTTGAAGTAGATGCTCTTAAAGATTCTGCTCCGCCACATCCACTATGCTTTAAATATATCTTGTGCAACTAACGAGTAGGAGGAGAAGCAATGGCTAGCTTGTTCATTACTATCAGTATCTTTGTTGTTATGTTGTTTGGTTTTAATAGGCTCATGGGGTATCGAAAAGGCAATATTACATTGGAGTTGGATGGCAGGTACGCAAGTCTTACCGATCAAGCCAATGCAGTCACCGAAGAGCTCAGAAAACAAGGTAAAAGCGCTGAGTACAACGGAGATGGTCATTACCTGGTTGATGGACTATCTTATGTTGTTCTCAAAAGAAATGTTGGTATGGGCGGAGTTCCTTTGGAGCGTACTGTACTTGTACCGGATAAGAAGTGAAAACTTCCCTTCGAACAAAACGTAAAAATACCAGTATACTTTTGAATTCTACATTCAATCGTATACTGGTATTTTTTCATTAGCGTGCTATTCGTTAAGACGTACAATATGCATAGCACTCACCGATTTCGTGAATACCCGGCACTTATTAAATTTGTTATATGAACTTTACTTTGTCTTCAATTGCAATTCGAGTTGTTGAATACGCAGGCGCATTTTCTTTCCCGAGTGTAATTAACACGATTGGAAAATAACGCTCAGATATATTAAAGCGCTGGGCAAACTTCACTTTGTCGAAGCCACCCATAGGTCCTGTTGCATAGCCACGCTCTTTCGCAATGAGCATGAACTGCATTGCAGCGAGACCAGAATCGAACGTAGCCATATTCTTACGTGATTCTTCAGGGGCATGTGGATACGCTTTGTGGGCATTGCCTACGAGCACTGCTTTGCTTGCTTCGTCCACAAAACCGGCTTCGGACATGCTGTCATAAACTGGATCGATGTTTTTGTAAAACTCTTTATCTCCCAGTACAGCGATGACTGCAGAAGCAGTTTCAATCTGCTCCTGGTTATACGCAATTTTTCTCAAATCTTTGCGTTCTTCAGCATCTAGGAAGACAAGGAACTCCCATGGTTGCAGATTGCTAGTTGAAGGTGCGAGTGTTGCCTGCTCTAGCATCTCCAAAATCTCATTTTTCTCGATAGTAAAGTCCGGATCGTATTTTCTCACCGAACGGCGTTCTTTAATTAGGGTAGAAATCGTTTCAGACAAGTAAATTCCTCCTGTTGGTTAAAAGAACCATTAATTCTTACAACAGTAGCATACTTATAGTAAGCTAAATCATCAAGTATTGTTGAGTTACGGTTAGGTCTCTTCGGTGCTAGTAATAATATGCATACTTTCTAACAATGCCCGCGCGTCCTGATTCAAATAAGTAAGTGTATCTTCCCTGCTCACTAGTCCCGCATGATCCTTTACCATTAATTTAAATGACCGGATATTAAAATGAACAGCATAATCATTAATAGCATGAATTACTTTAATCTCCGATTGGGTCAACCGTCTTCCATCTGAATTCAAAACAAACTCAAATAGATCTTGCGCATTCCGCTGGAGATGATGCTTATGTGTTTTCACAAGATCTATATTATCCTCCATATACTTTCTCGCGGTTATAAAGTCTAATTCATCCACACATTCATTGATCACTTTAAACAACTCATTAGAATTCATACGACCACCCCTTTACTTTACCATCCCTTACCAATATACCATTTCATAACTGTACTTCCACTTTAGCACACATTCTTTGAACATAAGGTGAATGATAAATGTGCTATACAGCGTTACATCTCCTTTGTGTAAAACTCCTCAAAAAGAAAAACCCTTTGAATTGTAGATACTTTAAGTGTATCACTTCGAAAGTGTTTTTAGATTTCAAATTAAGTTTTTCTCACTTATGAGGTAGGCTACTTTTTACAACTCACACGCACTTAAACAATGAGAGCGTTCATACTTTCCAACAATGCTTTCGCATCTTCATTCAAGTATGCGAGTGTGTCTTTTTTACTAAGTAACGCCCCTCTTTCTTTTACCAACAGCTTAAATCCCCGAATGTTAAAATTGGCGGCATATTCGTTAATCGCCTGAATAATATTCAGTTCTTTTCTGTTCAGCATCTCGCTGTTCAGATCTCGGTTTGCAACAAATTCGAACAGTTCTTGCGCATTGTGCTGCAACCGATGCTTATATCTGTTCAGCAATTCAATATTCTCTTCCATGTATTTTCTTGCAGAAACAAAATCCAATTCGTTGACGCACTTGTTGATGGTCGTAAACAGTTCCCTTTCGCTCATTCCAACCACTCCTTTTATACTAATTAATACTGTATCACCCTAAGGCCTAAAGTTCTATTAGAGAACAATTAGAAATTGATGAGAGTTTGTATTTAACGGGTATGTCCAGGTCTATTTTTTGCTATAGAGAGAAGGAATGGGTTGTTGGGGAACCTAGAAAACGAGGGGAGAAGCCTATACCTCCAGGCTTCTCCCCTCGTATGTGATAAATCAGTAAGTTACTAGGAATATTATGCATTTTCCTTCAGTTCCGCTTGTGTAAGTAGCCCACCTTGTTTGAGATACTTATTCATCCCTTCAGCAGCACGATAGGCAAATGCTCCAATCGTTCCTGTCGGGTTGTAATTACTATTATGAGGGAATGACGAACCACCCACTACGAAGAGATTTTCCATCTCCCACATTTGGGAATACGTATTCACCGCAGAGTTTTTGGGACTTTCCCCCATAATCGCTCCACCGAAGAAGTGGTCTGTGTAAAATTTATGGTCAAATTCCACATCATCTTCCACAACATCGACATTCATCGTATCTGCGCCCATCTCTTTCATGATTTCTGCGCAACGAGCGACTCCTGCCTTTGCACGTTCGCGATCTTGTTCTGAATACTTTACTGTAACCCGTAAGAGAGGGTTACCCAAAGAATCTTTGTACGTTGGATCTAAGTCCATATACGTTTCTTTGTTAGGCAGAAAACCACTCTGAGCTGTGACGAATAAATTACGATTTGCATATTTCAATGATTGCTTTTTAAACTCTTTTCCCCAAGCTGGCGTTCCTTCTGGTACTTGGTTATTCGCAATCGGGCGTGTTCCTAATTGACCATAGTGAACCTCATACCCGTGTAGAAATTTAAGATCGGAATGATCTTCGTTATCTCCGCTAAAGTCGTCAATCGTCGCCCCTAATGCACCTGTCCCCATGAAATTGTTGAACTTCTTATCCTCAAAGAAACCACGCGCCCCAATATAAGTGGACAAATTATTGAAGTGGCCAGTGAAGTTTTTACCGATGATCCCTTGTCCTGTTTTCGGATTATAAGGAGTTCCGATTTTAGAGACGAGCAACAGTTTCGTATTTGTAAATACAAATCCTGCAAGGACAACAATGTCTGCTGGCTGTTCAAATTCCTCCCCTGTCATCGTATCTGTATAGACTAACCCTGTCGCGCGCTTTCCGTCATGACTTACCCGTGTTACATTGGAGCCATTTCTCAGTTCCAAGTTACCTGTTTTCCTTGCAGTTGCAAGAACGGTACCAATCGGATCGGCTTTCGCTCCAAAGTCACATCCATACTCTTCACAAAACGCGCAATACACACATCCATTTAACTTTTCTCCATCTGGGTTTACATAGGCTTGGGAGAGATTTGCAGAAGGCATATGGTATGGATGATAGCCCAAGTCAGTAGTCGCTTTCTTAAACAAGCGAATCGTTGGTGTTTCTTTTAGTGGTGGATTGGGGTACTTATCAGACCGAGGGGGGCCAATCGGGTTTTCTTCCCCTGAAATACCAGCTGTCTTTTCATATTTATCGTAGTAAGGTTCTAACTCATCATAGGTAATGCCCCAGTCTTGCATCGTGGACTCTTTAGGTATTTTTTCTTCACCGTATCGTTCCACAGTTTTACTGTAAATCTCAAAATCATATGGTAACCATCGAAATGACATCCCATTCCAATGGACTCCAGCTCCTCCCGTATTATTTCCTAATCTTGCTTTTGAATTACTTCTAACTGGAAGTGCTTTCTTATCTAGGGAATTCCTCGATGTGATCGTTTCTTTATTAAGATCTTGCATTAAATCATATCGTTTTGAATAACGTAGCTCGTCTTTTGTCCCCATAAAATCTTCGTGCTTTTTATCCCGACCTCGCTCGAGTATTACTACCTTATGTCCCGCTTTAGTAAGTTCAGCCGCAGCAATCCCTCCTGCCCAGCCGGATCCAACAATTACAGCATCTACTTTAGGTAACTTTTTGACCATTTTTGCTTCCTCTTCTCAATTTATGATTTAGTGTCCTTGATAGTCCCGTAAACTAATTGGTTGCAGTTTTATAAATTCGTCTTGGTCTATGTAGCCAGCGTATGAGGTTTGTGCTCCAGGAAACTCTTTCATTTTCCAGCCTTCCATATTGCGGTTTCCTCCATATAATGGATCGGAGTATGCGCCTTCTAATGTAGATTGAATTAGCAGAGCGAAGAATTCAGAAGCAGCGAGTCCGTTCATTTTCACTTTATCATCGTCGAAGTCCTGCAAAATCTGAATTTGCTGGTCTTCTTCTGCCTTATCAAAAGTAGTGCTAAATCGTTTTTGACTTTCTTCGTCCAACTTCCTTAATCCGTGAATGAAAATGTCGCCACGATCCAAAATGGATTGTTCGCCTGCAGGACCCGCAGATTGATCACTCTCATCTAAAACAGCTGTATACGGACCATGTCTGTAGTCTCTTCCATTAATGCCCCAACGGCCAGCCAATTGCTTATCTATATAGTAAGGAACGCCTAATTTAATTGCCCCTGGACCATGCTCGTCCTCGGGATAGATTTGTTCCGTTGCAGCCATCAGTACTAAGAAGTCTTGATGACGGGTGAAAAATTGCATGGCTTCTTGTACATCTATCAAAGCATCCTTATGCTCTTCAACCTTTTGTTCTTTCTTCGAATCGAAACTATTCGTTAGCAAGCCGCCGAATAATGAACCACCAACCAGTCCACCTGCTACTAAACCTGAATTCTTTAAGAATTTCCGACGACTCATATCTTGCTGTTTTTGTTGCTCTCCACTCGCGCTATCTTTTGGATTATTATCTGACATGTTAAAACCTCCCCAACCTTATATTTTTCCGTATTTGTGAAAAGTTAAACTGTAATATAATTCCCAAAACCTTCACATCACAAGTATGAATCCATAAAATATAGTGAATTATTTTTTCAAATTGAGTATTGACGATTCAGTACAAAACTAGTCATTCATTTTAAGGCGTTCGTCATATTCTTTGAACTTCATGGATATCTCTCGCTGAATAAGGGTATTTCAGAGGTATACATAGTTCTTGAGGATTCGCACTGCAGGAAGGGGGAGCTAAATGGATAGAGATCAGTTGCATACCAAACGGATAACAAGTTTACTAACAATCTGTGCTGCTTTTTTGATGGGGTTTATCGATGCCTATACATTCATGGAGTTGGACCATGTTTTCGTGAGTGCCCAGACTGGAAACATGGTGACGTTTGGTGTCAAATTATTCACAGGTCAGCCCTACGATGCCTTAGCAAACATGATTGCTTTCTTCGGATTCATGTGTGGTGCATTTTTAGGTGAAGTTCTTTTGGCTCGCTTGAGGCTTCCTGGCTTGAGGAGATATCGTCTGTTCCTGTATGTCCAGGCACTCCTTTTACTGGTGTTGGCACTGTTTCAAACAAGTCTCGAATTGTCTGTAATGGTTTTTGTATTGGGATTACTTTCCGGCTATGCATTGACGACGTTCAGAAAAATCGGATCGACTTCCGTCAATAACGGCATCATGACTGGGAATGCGAGGAATATGATGAACAGCTTGTATCTGATTCTCTTCGAAAAGGATGAACAGGCAAAAAAAGATATGCTTCATCTTTTCATTGGCATCATTACATTTGTTGCTGGAGTTGGTGCTAGTGCATTTGTCAGCGGATGGGATCCGATGGCTATATTATGGATTGCCTTCGGGATTGTCTGCTTTTCAATCGTTGCACTATTTTTCTATAAGTGGACGTAAGAGGTAGTTAGAGCTATTCCTAATCTGGATGATGGCGTAATAGGCTCTATTCATGTTAGAGTGATAGACATTCAGACTGACATTTGTCAGTCTCCATCTTTATGATTTTTTCAGGAAGTTACACACTATGAATGAGGAGTGAGTGGAATGAATGAAAAACAATTTGACAAGGTGAAAAATGGAAAAGGGTTCATCGCAGCGCTTGACCAAAGTGGCGGTAGTACCCCTAAGGCACTTGCAGCATACGGTGTGAACGAAGACGCGTATACAAACGAAGATGAGATGTTTACGTTGGTGCATGATATGAGGACAAGAATCATCACCTCTCCTGCATTTGATGCGCAGCATATTCTAGGTGCGATTCTTTTCGAACAAACGATGGATCGTGAAATTGACGGTATGTACACTGCTGATTACTTAGCTGAAAAGAAAGGGATTGCTCCATTCCTTAAAATTGATAAAGGTCTTGCGGAAGAAGCAAACGGCGTCCAACTCATGAAACCAATTACAGATTTGGATGAAACCTTGAAACGCGCAAACGAACGTCATATCTTTGGAACAAAAATGCGTTCTGTCATTAAAGAAGCAAATAAAGAAGGTATCAAGGCAGTCGTCGATCAACAATTTGAAGTCGGTAAGCAAATTATCGCTGCGGGGCTCGTTCCAATTATCGAGCCTGAAGTGGATATTAACAGCGCAAACAAACCGGCTTGTGAGACATTATTGAAAACTGAACTTCTTAACCACTTGGACCAGTTGAAAGATGATGAAAATGTCATGTTGAAACTGACAATCCCTACTGAAGCAAACTTATACAAGGAGCTTATTCAACATCCTAGAGTGGTACGAGTTGTCGCACTTTCTGGTGGATATCCAACAGATATCGCCAATGAAAAGCTTAAAGAGAATGATGGGTTGATTGCCAGCTTCTCTAGAGCTCTTAGCCAGGACTTGAATGCTAACCAATCAGACGGTGAGTTCAACAGCGCTCTTGGAAAAGCTGTTAAATCGATTTACGAAGCGTCCATTTAAGCGAAAAGCCTGTGCCAAAACCAATTCAGTTGGTTTTAGACACAGGCTTTTTTATTTACTGTTTACTCTTGAAGAAGTAATTTTCGAGCTTATTAACGTCCCAGTCCAAATGAGCGATTGTAGGTTTGCCCGGATTGCACCATTTTTCGGACCTTTTGTAAACGAAGCGATTCATAGTTTTTCAAAGCTTTTATGGCTGCGGTTCCTTCGATTTCCTTTGACACACACTTCCCCAAATCCACCGCGTCTTGCAAAGATGCGTTAAATCCGCTTGCCGTAATGGGTGCTGGAACGTGTGCAGCATCTCCTATCAATGCAATACGACCATGGACTAGCTGAGTGGGAACGTATTCTTTAATAGGTGTCCCTGTAAGATTTCGATGTTGAAGTGCGTGCAACATCGCGGATCTCCATGGCTCGTCCCATCTTACAGATACTAATTTAGCGAGTTCATCGATTGTCTCTTGAGGTATATCAGGTCCTTTGAGTGAATGCTTCACGACATTTCCTTCCACACATCCGAGATGGCGCAACAATTCATTTCTTGAGATATCGTACCATGTGCAGCCAATTCGACGATTCCCAAATTCGCCCCCAGATTCAATGATTGATCCAAACAAAAAGCCATTTAAACTTTCGAGCATAGTTACTTCGGGATGGTGGTAACCTGGGCGCATATGTGGTGGCAACTCTTCTTCTTTCGTAGAGGCAATCCACACCATATATCCCGCAAACGTTGCCTCGGGATTATCTGGAGCTACGTGTCTCCGTACTAAACTATGATGCCCATCCGCGCCAATCAAAAGGTTGCCGTGAATTGTCTCTCCCGCGTCCGTCATAACAAAAGCGGAAGTATTATCTTGGTCTACAAATTCAACACGCGTATCGTAACGTAATTCAATCCTTGAATCCTTTTCAGCTTCTATCCGTAAACGAGACTCTATCGAGGACCATAGCTGAATGGATCGTTTCCCACCGGAAGCTAAATTTCGTAACAAACGCTCCGTCCCTGTCGCATTAAATCTTGCGGCATCAACTTGAAGACCAGCCCCGGATCGATGTCCTGATCCAACTTTCTCGAGAAGAGTCACTTGTACACCTTCTCTAGCAAGCGCAATTCCAGTCATTAGCCCTGAAAGTGAAGCCCCAACAACGATGGCAGAGCCGTTGGTAGCACCTTTTTTTGAATTCATTGGATTCACCGCAATCCCCCCAGTTTTTAACCATCACAAATGTGACTCTCGTGTTTTTCACTTCAACCATTTATTTCGGAATTAGTTAAACCTTATAATAATTTAACAAACAGATAAGGAAAAACCAGAAGAATGCTCACTGGAATAATTGTAAAAGCAAAAAGACCCGAATCTGCTGAGTTCAGCAAAAACCGAATCTTTAAGATGAATATACTCGATACACAACTTAGTACTACTTCTATTTAACAAGCGTCACAGGACAACTCATACGCTTTACTACTTTCTCACTGACACTCCCAAATATAAGTCCTTTAAAAGCATTCAGCCCTCGACTACCGAGTATTAGCTGATCAACTTCACTAGCATTCACATACTTGATAATCGTTGGACCCGTCTGCCCTTTCAGCAACGTGACTTTCGGTTCTACCCCGGCCTCACGAGCCATTTTAACAACAGGTTGGACGTTTTTCTTCTGATACGCAGCGAGATTTTTAGGACTTTCTGTCAGAAGTCGTTCGTCTTCCACCTTATTAAAATCGGTCACAAAAATGATCTCCAAGTGCGTCTCTGGTAAAAACTGAACAAGCATTAGCGCATGTTGTGCCGCACGTAATGCACTCTCTGAACCATCCACAGCCACCGCAATATTCATAATCGCCCTCCTTAGATTTGCTCGCCAGTCAAAGAGTCATGTAAGTAATACCACCGATTTTACCAGACCTCAAACAAAAATCAATGAAAGCGCAAAAAGATTTTTGAGTTGCACTCGTTTTTTTCCTCAGTTGTATGAAAGTAAGGGAATCTCACTGTACTTCTTCTGCACAAGCAGCCAACGTTCTTCTAATTTCAGCACGGACATCGTCTTCCTGATAATTTAAAATCCGCATCGTCTCATTCGGATCAATGAAGGCATCTCGATTCTGCATTTCGATTTGTTTCCCCATATGAATCGCATGCTCTTTCCCTTTTGCTGCGACAGTTTCATCCATTTTCTCAGCAGATGGCTTCAATTGACCTATGGGAACTGTTTCAACGATTGTGTCAGTTTGTCCAAGACTTTCCGCAATCATCTTGTAGAACTCGTCATACTTCATATTAATGCCAGAGATTGCGTAAGTCCCTCGGTGCTCACCATGTTCCAATGCACCGACAGCCGCTTCCGCCACTTGCTTCGTTGTCACCATTGCCGTCCCGCCAGCAGGGACTTTGACTACATCCATACCTTGAACACGAGGGAAAAAGCTTTTCCATAACGGTGTACGATGTGGCATTGTTCCGAATATGTATGGTAGACGAAGCGACATGACCTCCATGGATCCTTCTCCTTCCATGAATGCAACTTCCTCCTGTAGTAATCTTGTTTTGACATAAGGTTGCTCCTGCAAATTCAAATCATTCCACATACCCGCAGTTTCAGTGTGATACGAACCGAATATGAGAAACTTCTGCACGCCCGCTATACGAGCCAATCTTGCAAATCTTTGTGTAGGTAATACGTTTTTTTCATAATAAAATTTCATAGCTGGTGCTTCAGGAAGGGTTCGCTCATCCAATCCAGCTGCATAGACAAATGCGTCTTTATCTTTAAGCATCGCCAACACTTGCTCATCTGTCATCTCATTCATGTCGCCAATTATCCGTTCTTTTACTGGATCAGGTAACACATCCTCCATGACTTCTGCATTGCGTGCAATTGTAGAAACCTCGTATCCTTTGTCGAGTAGTTCTTTGATCGTCTCAAGTCCAAGCAACCCGGTTCCACCTAAAACAAAAACTTTTTCCATTCAGCATAACTCCCTTATTCAAAGTGTTCCAGTATTCTACCCTTCTATCGTTTTGGGTAATCCAATTGCGGAATAGTGTGGAAGCGTAATAGCGGTACGTAATATATTTTCTGTTGCACCATGAACAACTTTTACAATGAAAAAAGACACGATCCCTTTATAGGTTCGTGTCATCGTTATTCTGATTACTCTACAGCCAATTGGCGAATACCATTTTCAAGTCGTTTGTCGACTTCCTTGGCATCTTCAATATGCTCAATAATGAGACCGTGTGCTTGTGAGAAAAGAGTTTTTGCACCAAACAGCTCACTTTTCACTTCTGCAGATAGTTGTTTTTGCTCTTCAATCATTTTCTGGATGGATCCAATATCACCTTGACTCTGTTCGATTGTATTTAAAATGCGTTCCATTTTCTCAGCTGTCGCAAGACTAACTTGGACACCTTTATCCACAAGCTCCGCACTCGTTCTTGTAGAATCCAACGCTTCTTTAATTTCGTCACGCAATGACGAAGTCAGAGTTTGAATACTCGCTGTACTCTTTGCCGTACTTTCTGCTAAATTACGGACTTCCTGCGCAACAACTGCGAACCCTTTTCCAGACTCACCCGCTCTTGCTGCTTCAATTGAAGCGTTTAACGCAAGTAAATTTGTTTGTGTTGCAATGCCATCGATTACCCCGACAATCGATTGAATTTCATCTGATCGTGCACTTAAATTGGTCATATTTTGCTCGGAAGCCTGTATTTGCACCCCAAGATTTTTAATTACTTCTGCTGTTGCGTTCACTTCTTGTGTACCTTCAGTAGCTTCGACGACCATCACATGTGATTGATCTTCTAAAGAACGTCCCTTTTCATACAGTTCTTCTGACTTTTGAGTAGTTTGTTCACTAAGTTCGGCAATGTTCTCAAATCGCTCTTCAATTTTGCCAACTGCTTCGCCTAAGACACCATGTTGCCCATTCACTTTCTCGTGCTGCATCACAGCAGCCGATAACTCGTCTCTTAACTCAAGCAAACGAGTCTGATCTTGCTCCTCTTTTATCGCATGGCTTTGTTTTAAAGCAGTTAATTCCTCTTGGAAATTATCTTCTTCAACTAGTCTACTTTTACTTCTGAACATTTGAACTCCCCCAAGTTATCTTTATGTTCATAATTATAGCATAGAACGACCTATATTCTTTGAATATTTCAGGGTCAGAAGTCATGTTTCTGACTTTTTTGTGAACGCTGATTCAGGAAAATATTCTCATACATTCATAGGTTGAATAAAATGCGAGTCATCAGCAATCAGTCAAACTCGATTCCCGAGTTACGCGGATAACTCCGCCACCGGACCGAATCGATTCTGTTGCTGCACAGCCTACCGCAACGCTCATTCTTCCCGCGAACGGAGATGTAAGCGGCTGTTTATTACGAAGTAAAAGTTCAATGAAGTCTTGTGCAATTTTCGGATCTGCACCACCGTGACTTCCGACTTCAGGCTTCATCTCATACGTCACATTACTAAACTCATTCCACGTGTTCGTTTTGCGTGTCTTCAAATACACTTTGCCATTCACTTCATCGTTTTCAATCCTTCCTTTTGTGCCGATAAATGTATAGTTCCGCTCATAGTCCGGTGTGAAATGACATTGTAAGTACGATGCTTTTATACCGCCTTCTAACTCCATGATCAACATATTGTTATCCTCCACATCTACTTCTTTGCGGAATGCGCATTCCGTAAATGTATGCGGCACATACTCTGGGCACGTATCTTTCAGCGAACACTCCGGACACGTCAGATCATTCGGCATGTCCCCGCCGTAATAATCCAGCCCTCCGAATGCAGAAACTTTTGTTGTATATTTACCTGAAATCCAATGGATGACATCCAAGTCATGAGACCCTTTCTGAAGTAGGAGTGAAGTCGTCTTATCACTTCTTGCGTGCCAGTCATGGTAGTAATAATATCCGCCCAATCCAACAAAATGGCGAACCCATACTGTTTTCAACTCCCCTATCGCTCCTGAGTCAATTAACCCCTTCATCGTCTGATACATGCTCATATATCTCATGTTGAAGCCAACCATCAAGTGCTTATCCGATTTCTCCCACGCCTCGATGATTCGGTCACATCCTTCCACTGTAATTGCCAGTGGCTTTTCAGAATACACATGCTTGCCCGCTTCTAAGCACGCAATCACATGCTCCTCGTGGAGATAATCTGGTGATAGCACAGCGATTGCATCGATATCATCTCGCACCAATAACTCTTTATAATCCTTCGTTAGAAAAAGTTGCGAGCCTATCTCTTCTTGAAATTCCTGCTGACGGTCTTCTGATAAATCCGCCAAAGCAACAATCTCAGATTCCCCCTCAGGCTTATGCCAATAAAGTGCTAAATTCCTTCTCAGTCCTGCTCCAATGACTCCAATTCTTACTTTTTTCATATGCGCACCTCATTTATGTGTCTCTTGTAAATTGACGAAAGTCCTTTATATATCAAGCCCTGCAAAAACTATAGCATACTATAATCGTTCCTCTGAGAAGATGCCGACGCCACTAAAGTAATACATGGTGTAGTTGAATTTCAAACCACCAACTAGTGTGTAAAGTATAGACATTTCCTAGTTATCTATCACCTGACAATACTCATTTTACTTGAAAACGTATATCACGAACGGTCTTAATATCGTCAATTGGTGAAATGAATACCTCAGACGCTCTATAATCCTGCTCCACGTCCGCTTTGGCAATTACAAGTACAGGATACAAACTTACCCGTTCAATGGGTAAGTCGATTTTCTGAAGATGCTGAATAACTAATAAGAGCTCATCTAAGTCTTCATTTTCATCCGTATGAAAAACCGTGCCGTCTTCCTGTTCCGTTGTATCGATAACGACTTCATAGTGTTTACACGATTCAAAGTCTTTTAATTCGTAGCAGGACAGTTCCGCGTCTGCAAGTCGTAATCTCAGAATTGTCTCTTCTAAGTCTTCAAGTCCATTATGTAAAACTAGCATGTCTTCATTATAGAAATTCGGATAGAAGATCTCAGGACTTTCCTGGGCAAACGCCTGACCTATGGAGTGTGCATTCTCATAACTCTTAGTGAGGTCAAGCCACTCACCATTTACAGAAAGGACCTCCAATGGATATCCCGTATCTGCCGTTATTTTTTCGTTCAGTCGATGGATGATGGGTAAAGAGGCATGCAGTAATTCAAATGCAGCTGGCTCAAACAACTGAACTTCTTCAGGAAGATTCATGGTCAAGTCCTCTTCGTACACCTCATTTCCGAGTGTGATCGTTGAAAATCCATTTGCTTTAAGTGCTTTTATTTCCTCGCTCTCCTTATATCGATTGTTTACGTCGTCACGAGTTACGAGTTCTTGATAATTATCATTCTCAACCTCTCCCTTTTTGTTAATGCGAATAAGAAAGTTCAATTCTTGCCGATCCTGCGTTTTCACATGCACTACAGCCTTATAGCGATCATCATCTTCTAGTTTCCGATCTACAATTTCAATTGTTCGCCCAAACTTATCTTGTGCATATTCGGGTAACTCATCTTCCATATAGATGGCTCCCCGTGCCATGTTAGAATAGACAAGAAAGATATAAACGGAAAATCCTACGAAAACTGCTGCAGCAATAAACAGCAGCAAACTTATAGATATGCCCGCGATTAATAGTTTCTTTTTCATTCTTCTCCTCATTTACCCAATTATTTAACTATTCTTTCACATCGTATCATCCAGTGCTGGTACTTTCCAGGCAAATGAAGTTTGACTTTGTCGCAATAAGGTATGGTTTGGTATGGCTTGCACTCAATGCGGCAATCCTTACTAATACAATACGATTTATCAAACAACAAAATTGAGGTCTGCACCAATAACCTCTATCATATAAGGAATGTCAGGTCCGGTTTTCATATTAATAGGTGTATAAGGATTTGCTACTCCAAAATGAGGTGATGAAAAGCTAATGGTCAATTCACAAGCACTGGGTGATTCCCAGACGTTCGATTTTAAAAAGAATATTCCTCTACTCGCTGTATTATTGTCTGGAGCGTTCATTACTATATTGAACCAGACGCTTCTAGCGACCGCTCTCCCCCCGATTATGAAAGATCTCAACATTAGCCAAAGTACCGTTCAGTGGCTACAGTCGATCTTCATGCTCGTCAATGGAATCATGATTCCAATCACTGCGTTCCTAATTGGGAAATTTACTACACGAAAGTTGTTCCTTACTGCTATGGGCACCTTCGCCATAGGTACACTCATCGCTGCATTTTCTCCTAACTTTACCTTCTTGATGGTAGGACGCGTTTTACAAGGGGCTGGAGCCGGAATCATGATGCCGCTCTTGCAAACGATCATGTTTCTCATATTCCCAATTTCGCAACGCGGGAAAGCAATGGGGATGTTTGGTCTCGTCATTGCATTTGCACCCGCCATTGGACCAAGTTTGTCCGGCTATCTCGTCGATAACTTCCCATGGCGCAGTGTCTTTTACGTCGTGCTACCAATTGCCGCAGTAATTATTATTGCCGCGTATTTCTTACTTAAGAATATTACAGAACAAACGAATCCAAAAATGGACTATATGTCTATTGTCCTCTCCACGTTCGGATTTGGTGGACTGTTGTATGGTTTCAGTGTGGCAGGTAACTTAGGTTGGCTTAGTCCAAACGTGATCATTTCGCTAGTAGTTGGTGCGGTTACTCTCTTCTTGTTCATCAACAGACAGTTGAAACTTGAAGAACCAATCCTTGAATTCCGAGTGTTTAAATATAGCGTCTTCTCACTAGCAACAGGACTCGGAATGATTGTGTTTGCATCGATGATTGCAACGACAGTCATTCTTCCACTCTTCATGCAAAATTTACTTGGGTTCAACGCGTTGCATTCAGGACTCATGCTCTTGCCAGGTGCGATTGTTATGGGTGTCATGAATCCCGTTACTGGTACGCTGTTCGATAAATACGGAGCTAAATGGCTACTGCGTACCGGTTTTGCCATTTTGACTGTCACGACGTTCTTCTTTGCGAACTTGTCGCAAGATACGACGTTTACGTATTTAGCGGTCTTGAACGCAATACGAATGGTCGGTATCGCCATGGTCATGATGCCATCCACAACGCTCGGTTTGAATCAGTTACCGAATCACCTGATTTCCCATGGTACGGCCATGAATAACACCTTCCGTCAGATTTCAGGTGCTGTCGGAACTGCGGTGCTCGTGACGATCACCATCACCGCAGCAAGCGGAGATTCAGTTGCCGGAGAGATCCATGGAGTCAACATCGCCTTCTTGGTAGCCGGATGCATCGCAGCGTTCGGATTGTTGCTGTCGTTTGCTATCCGTGATCCGAAATCGAAAGAACAATCGATGGATGCGTAATTACATGTTAAAAAATCTCCCACATCAGTTGATGTTGGGAGATTTTTTGATTTTATAAGAAAAGTGCCATGGACAAGCTATCGTAGTACCGTTCGCCATCATACGAGTCTTTGCAAAAAAGACCTTCCCGTTCAAATCCGAGTTTTTCATAAAGTGCGATGGCCCGTTCGTTATCAGCACGTGTGACAAGCGTAATTTTTTCCGTTTGTCCATTATTTTTAGACCACTCAATCAGTGCATTCATCAGCATGCGGCCAAGTCCTTTTCCTGCGTGCGACTGGCAAATGACAATACCAAGTGTTCCGACATGAAGGAACCTGTGTTTCGTACTAGAATCGATCGTACCGATTCCGACAATCTCCTCTCCTTCCAACATGAGCAACATGCAGTTTCCACTGGATCCTTTCATATGAACTATGGATTGCGCCACTTCATCAGCTGACTGAGGGTATTCATCCCGACCGAAAGACAGATAATCCGTCTCCCCGCCAACTATATTATAAAAACTAACAATACGCGCAGCATCTTCAGGCTGTGCATTCCGAATCACACTATTTACTGCAGACTTTGTTTGATCTGACATAAAAATTTCCTTCTTTCTAATTTGTAAAATTACCCCTTGAACACTTTCATTTCCCAAATTGCAAAGTCGATGTTTGGATGCTCATTGAGTTGCGGCAAGATTTTTCGTTGCAATCCGGTTTTCACACAAGTCCCATGCCGGTAATCGACCAAATACCGTAAAACCAATACAATTCCTGCATCATTCGTATCCACTGAAAATACAGGCTGCAGGTCTGCTTGCTCACTAGACATGTGACCTTTCTTCTTCTTAAGCTCAGGCAGTACAGTTTCCTCGAAATATGCCTGACCTGCATCCGTCATGATCTTCTCAGCTGTCTGCCATTCGCTATCGAAAGACAGTACGTACTTGAGTTCATGCCAAACAAATGAATTTGCACCACCGATAATTTCAATGGATTCATTGAAAATAATACTATTCGGCAGCTTGATAATACGCCCTGTATTCGCATCGGATGATAATCCAGTACGTACCTCTAACAATTTGAAACTAGTTGAATTGATTTCAACAACATCCCCGATAATTTCATTAATTTCTACACGGTGTCCAATTTCAAAATACTTCCGATACTTAATGACAAAATAACCGATAATGTTGTTTGTCAATCCTCTGACCATGAACACCGCAATGACGCCAAATAATAGTGCGATCAAGACCAGTACATTTATCGCCTGAATCCATATGAATAACACCGCAACGACCGTCAACGTCGCCATCGTCTGCTTCGCTGCTTTATGTAACTGAATCTTCTTCGTGAAATCTTTAACACTTCGCAAAATCATTTTTTTGAATAAGATATATAAGGATAAGCCGAGCACCAGAATTACCACTGTCAGCGCCACTTTGTTCAAATATGCATCTGGCGTTTTTAAGGTGGATTTTAAGCTATCGGCAAGTCCAAGGAAATACTCTTTTAAAACGTCTGGCATGGTACCACTCCTCTGCCCTACTAGTATACCGTAAATATCACTTTTTGCTGTGTGTTACACGAGTGATCCACCTCGACACAAAACGTTCAGCAATCACAAGTCCGGTCGATGGTAGACTGAAAAGTAAGGAGTGGATTATTGTGAATGAACAGAACGAAGAACTTTTCACGAAAGCTGCGGATTTCATCGAACGTTGTTATGGGGAGTTAGGACTTCCTGCGGAACAACAACAACAGCGACTTCAAGACATTAAAAACGAAATCACAGCAAGCGGCACCTATACACACACGCCCACTGAATTGGCGCATGGGGCGAAAATGGCTTGGCGCAACAGCAACCGCTGCATAGGTCGTCTGCTTTGGGAAACACTTGAAGTGTTCGATAGACGAGACGTAACAACAGTGGACGAAGCATTTGATGCATTGCTGGACCATGTTCACTTTGCAACGAATGACGGTGATATCCGATCGACCATTACCGTCTTCCCACCACGGAAAGAAGGACAAAATCCAATTCGTATCTGGAATCATCAGCTAATTCGGTATGCAGGTTATGAAATGGATGGGAAAGTTGTGGGTGATTCTGCGAATAATGCCATGACAAAAAAGTGCGAGTCTCTCGGCTGGCAAGGGGCTCACACTTCGTTCGACATCCTACCGCTCGTTATCCAAGAAGACGGACACCCTCCTAAATTGTACAAGCTACCGGATGGCTTAGTGAAAGAAGTACCCATCAGCCACCCAGACATTGCTGGTGTCGAGGCGCTTGGCATCAAATGGCATGCGGTACCGATTATTTCTGACATGAGGCTTGAAATCGGAGGTATTGACTATCCGATGGCGCCTTTCAACGGCTGGTACATGGGAACTGAAATCGGAGCACGGAACCTTGCGGACGAAGACCGATACAACCTGCTGCCGGCGATAGCGAAACAGATGGGACTTGCAACAAACTCAAACCGTTCACTCTGGATTGACAAAGCACTCGTCGAACTGAACATCGCTGTCCTGCACTCTTATCACCAATCAGGCGTTACAATTATCGACCATCATACAGCCGCCAAACAATTTAAAGCGTTCGAGAAAAAGGAGAAGAATGCGGGACGCTCCGTCACCGGTAACTGGACTTGGCTTATCCCGCCTGTCTCCCCCGCTACGACGCATATTTTCCATAAGCCATACCGAAATGATATCGTGACACCAAACTTCTTTCATCAGGCAAGCCCACTGGACGAAGAATAGACACTACGCTTTTTTCATGCACCTATGCACCATTCGTTTGTGCATAGGTGTTTCATCATCACCTACCTACCTCAACAAAATCTTTCATAACTGAACCCTCCCGTTTCCCAATCACCTACACCTGTATACCCAGCACTATTGCATCCCTACTAAAAAATACTAAGCCGCCGAATGAGTCGGTGGCTTAGTATTGGGTGTACAAGATTTCTTACATTAACCTTTTAACTCGATTGCCTGGTCTAACACTTTGTCACCTTTCATCATTCCGTAAGCTAACTGATTGATGATGTCTACCTTTATACCTTGAGGTTCCAATTGTTGTTTTATCTTCTTTTCCAGGTATCTGACTTGTGGTCCAATCAGGACTACATCCAGGTTTTCCAAGTTGTTTTTCAATTGAGATTCAGCAACTGCACTGATCTCTACATCTAAGTTCCTTGCTTCTGCTGAATCTCTCATCTTCTTCACTAACATAGAAGTCGACATTCCCGCAGAACAAACTAGAATGATTTTCATCTTTTTCCCTCCTCAATCATCTGCATCCGTTCGTACATATCAATCATCTCATTCGCCAACTCTTTGACCGTCATCGCTGTCATGAGATGATCTTGAGCATGCACTAATATGACTGTCACAGGATTTTCTACACCGTTAGCTTCAGCTTGTAAAAGTTTTGTCTGGTAATTATGAGCTTCAGTGAATTCCTTATCCGCTTCTTCTATCTTCTTTCGAGCTTCATCAAATTCATAGGATTTCGCTAGGGCAATGGCTTCCATTGAACTGGATCTAGCGTTGCCTGCGTGCAAAATAATCGTGAATGACAGCATTTGTATTTCTTCAATTGTGTGCATCCTCAATCTCTCCCCATCTGTTGTTTTAACGCTCTGACGCCTACCATAACAAATGGAATGTACATCATCGTAGCAATCGCGAAGTTAAATAGCTGTAAAGCAATTCCTCTCCAGCTTCCGCCAGTTACTAAGTAACCACTTAAAATCGGTGGTGTCGTCCATGGAATAATCGCGACCGTTTTTGGTACTAACCCTGTAGCTAGAGCGAAATAAGACGTGATTGTTAAGATAACCGGAATCATGATGAATGGAATTAGCATCGCTGGATTCAGTACAATCGGTAAACCAAAGATTACTGGCTCGTTAATGTTAAATAGTGAAGCCGGTGCAGAGAGTTTACCAACTTCCCGATACGGGTGATTTTTCTGTTTCCGTATGACGATGAATATCGCAGCAATTAAAGCGATGGTCGTACCTGATCCACCCATGAACACATACGCATCAAGGAATGGTTTCGTTACTGTATAAGGAACATCGAACGCTGAGACCCCACTATTGAATAGCTCTAAGTTTTCCTGGATCAACGGAAGGTACAACGGCTCCATAACAGCCCCTATAATGTTCGTACCATGTAACCCAAAGAACCAAAGTAAGTGATTCAAGAATGCAATTAAAATAGCAGCTGGCAGCGTATTCCCGAGACCTTGTAACGGCTCCTGAATCGCTTGGAATATCACTTCAAATATACTAATTTCAGCAAACACACTCATTAAAGCTTGGAAACAACCAACTAAAATCAAAATAATCGTCGCTGGGATCAATGCCTTAAACGATCGAGCAACACCTTCAGGGACTCCTTCTGGCATTTTGATCGTCCATTTAGAGTTCACTAATACTCGGAATAGCTCAGTCAGTACAAGTGCAAGGATGATGGCCACAAATAGTCCTTGAGCCCCTAGCCAAGCAAAATTCAATCCCCAATCTTCCGTCACAGGAACAAGCATGATGTATGCTGCCGCAGAGATTAAACCCGCGGACAACCCATCGACTTCATAAGACTTGGCAAGATTATAGGCGATTGAAAAGGCGACTAGCAATCCTAAGACAGCAAAGGTACCGTTCCATATACTTCCTCCAACTGCTTGCCAGTTCCCTTCTCCTAATATACCATTCATCCATTCAACAAAACTGAAAGAACCTAAAGGTGGAAAGTTATTGATTAGAATAGCGAAAGATCCTACAATGATCAGCGGCATAATCGCAACAAATCCATCACGGATTGCTACGAGGTGACGCTGTGCCCCAATTCGTCCAGCAATTTCAATAAACTTCTCCATGAACCTGCCTTTCATTCCAATTCCCCCTTGAATTGTGGTAAGTACTCTTTGTGAGCTGTTAGCAACTCATCAAGTACCGTTTTACTTCCCTTTTCATCTCGCATAAGTGGATTCATGAGCATCGCTACGTATGCATCATGATAATTACCAGATAGCCCTGCTTGAATAACAAGTTCCTCAAATGCTTTCATCTCGCAAACAATCCCTTTGATAGAGAGCGGTAGCGGCCCCACTGCAATCGGTTCGGGTCCATTTTCCGTAATCACACTGTTCACTTCAATCACTGCATCATTTGGCAAATCAGGAATCGCTCCATTATTAAAAGTATTTACCGTTTGTATGTCTTTTCTATTATTATAAATGGAATCCATTAGACTACAGGCGACATCACTATAAAAAGCGCCCCCACGCTCTTCTAGCTCCTTCGGTTTGTCTTCCAGTTCAGGATTCTTATAGAGTTCAAATAACGACTTCTCCAACTCTTGGACTTTTTCAGCACGCGTACCATGTTCGTTAAACGCTTGAATATCCTTTTTCAGAACATCTTTCATCTGGAAGTAATATTGATGATACGGATTAGGCAACAGCTTTGTCGCGTCAATGAACGTACTAGACCATCCTAGATCCACAATATTAGCTGGAGAATAATCCAAGCCCTGTTTTAGTTTGTTCAATACATCTTCTGTCCGATCAATCCCGTTGACCGTGACCTTTCTTCCAAAAACAAAATGATTCATCCCGATGAATTCAATTTCCACATCACTTGGTGACACATCCAAAATCTCGGCGCTAGAATGTCGCATGTTAAATGGAATATTACATACACCAATCACTTTCTTATGTGCGGAATACTTTAACAGCGCTTCAGTAATCATTCCTGCAGGATTCGTAAAGTTGATCATCCATGCTTCTGGGCAGATGTGATGGATATCTTCCGCCATTTCCATCATGACGGGAATCGTACGAAATGCTTTGAAGATTCCTCCTGCTCCATTCGTTTCCTGTCCAATGAATCCATGACTTAACGGGATCCGCTCATCTTTCGCTCTTGCTTCTAAACCACCAACACGTATTTGTGTAGACACAAAATCTGCTCCTACAAGAGCTTCTTTTCTATCCAATGTCCAAGATACGTTTATAGGCTTACCAGATTTCAAAATCATTCTCTTCGAAAGCTCACCAACAATCCGTAATTTCTCCTTCCCCTCTTCAATGTCTACTAATACAATGTCTGTTACAGGAAACGAATCATGACGACGAATGATTCCCTCGATGATTTCAGGAGTATAGCTCGATCCTCCACCGATGATAACGATTTTTAAGTTCATGTTAAAAGCTCCTTTACTGCAAATGTGAAAGCGGTTGCAAAATATGATTACGGGTAAAATCACTAGACTTATAAATCTCCACATATACTTCAGTAGAGATATCCAGATACATATTTCAACAGAACACTTATAAATTGTTACTACTTTCTAATTCTTCAAAGCAAATGTATCATACATTTAAAAACTTGTATATAACAATAATTCATATTATTCAAATGTAGTAACATATATTCCAAATTTGTTATTGTATCTTTAATCTTGTACACTTTAGTCATTATCAATGAAGGAGCATTGCAATGGAAAAAAACCAAGCACTTCATGCGTACATTAAAGAAGATTTACTGAATCGTATAAAGTCTGGCACTTATAAAGTAGGCGACAGAATCCCTACAGAATTGGAATTATGTAAAGATTTCGATGTCAGTAGAACAACAGTAAGAACAGCACTTAAACAACTTACAATTGAGGGATATCTTGTCCGCAAACAAGGAAACGGGACTTTTGTTGCGGAACATAAAGTAAAACAAACCCTTTCACACACAGTGAAACGGTATAGTGATCAAATCGCAATCCAAGGAAAAAAAGCAGAAATCTCACTCGTCAGTATTCAAGTAATCCCTGCGACAGAGCTGCTAAGAAATGTACTTCATGTGTCCATCAATGATCCTATTCAATGTATTGAGCGGGTTAGAAAAGCGAATGGTGAACCTACACAATTTGAAATTGCTTATATTCCATGGAAATTAGCGCCTGGCATTACGAAAGAACAGGCTGAGTCATCTTTATATGAAGCACTCAAAACAAACTATCATTTACAGATTGCTAAGACAACAGAGCATGTTGAGATTGCATTTCCCGACGATCGAGTGGCTCACATCTTAAAGTATAAGGAAGGCTTGCCATGCTTCTATATTGAAACAGTGGCCGAGGATGTAGATGGAAATGTATTTGAATACTCGCGCTCCTATTTCAGAGGCGACAAGACGAATTTTGTCATTAGTCGTAATTACTTAGAGGAAGAGTGATTTGTAAAAACTAGGAGGGATTATGGTGAAAGTACTTTTTAACGCAGATGATTTCGGGTTAACAAAAGGCGTGACGGATGGGATACTTCACTCTCATACAAACGGTGTGGTTCAGTCAACCACGTTAATGATGAATGGACTTGCAACGGAATATGCCGTTGAAAAAGCGAAATTGTTCCCTTCCTTGCATGTAGGCATTCATCTCGTACTCACATATGGCAAACCCTTAAGTGAAGACGTGCCAACACTTGTCAATGAACAAGGTGTCTTTCGCTATACGAATGCCTTTCTAAAAATGGAGCCGCCCAATCTTGAAGAGGTAGAAAAAGAATGGCGTGCTCAACTGGATGCGTTTCTTGCGACAGGTTTACCACTTCACCATATTGACAGTCACCACCACGTTCATGGCTGGGACGTTTTTAAAGAACTCATCGTAAAGCTATCGAACGAGTACCAAGTCCCCGTCCGTTATACGGATTCCTTAAAAAACTATCCTGATATCCTGTTGACCGACTCTCTATGGTTGGATTTTTACGAAGATGGAGCCAATGAAGATCTCTTTTCTCGCCTAAAAAGCCTTGAAAGTAAGTCTGTTGAAATAATGACCCACCCTGCCATCGTTGACCTAGATTTAAGATCCGTTAGCTCTTATCAAGACAAAAGAGAAGATGAACTCCACATATTATGTAATATAAAAATCCCTGAATGGGTAGTAATGATGCAGTAGGATTTGAACCTTTTTTGGTGAATTTTACTTTCACACTTATTTCAATACCCCCATGTAGCGCACCGTATCTTTTCTAAAACAATTCTATTGTCAGATTTTCTTGTTGTAACGTATGAAAGTTGAAAAAAATAAAAGATACCCGGTCCGCAGTGAATTATAATTGCGGACCGGGTATTTAATTTTTGTGCATCTCGGGGCTTTTGTGTTGTTGAAGCAAACCCATTTGTTTTACAAACATATCTAATTTTGAATCCTGTTTTGCGGTTTCTAGAACATGCATTTAAGTGCTCGTTGCGTAGGAAAACAATGATCAATTCTCCTGTTGATTTAACTCATCTACATTCTCGGCTTCGAATTCATCGAGCAACGCGCGCACTTCATCTGTCGTCTCCGTGTACATCAATTGATTTCTCAATTCACCTGCTCCTCGAATTCCTTTGACATAAATCTTAAAGAATCGACGGAGTGGTTTGAATGGAAGCTCTTCAATTTCTTTCGAGTATTTATCATGGAGATCCAGCTGAAGTCTTAAGAGATCCATTAACTCTTTACTGCTGTGCTCTCTTGGCTCTTTTTCAAAGGCGAATGGATTTTTAAAGATGCCTCGTCCAATCATTACGCCATCCACACCGTATTTTTCGACGAGTTCTAAGCCCATTTGACGATCCAAGATATCTCCGTTGATGGTTAACAATGTATCTGGTGCAATTTCATCACGAAGTTTCTTAATCTCAGGGATGAGTTCCCAATGCGCTTCAAAATTACTCATTTCCTTACGAGTACGCAAGTGTATCGATAAATTAGCGATGTCTTGCTCCAATATATGTGTCAGCCAACCACGCCATTCTTCTACATCTGTATAACCTAGTCTCGTCTTCACACTGACTGGCAATCCTCCCGCTTTTGCAGCTTGGATAATATCCGCTGCGTTATCAGGATAATTGATCAGCCCGCTACCTCTTCCTTTCGAAGCTACGTTTGGAACAGGACAGCCCATGTTAATATCGATCCCTTTAAATCCTTGTTCTGCCATTCCGATACTCATATCTCTGAAGTGTTCGGGCTTGTTCCCCCAAATATGAGCCACCATTGGCTGTTCGTCTGCTGTGAACGTCAAACGCCCGCGTACACTAAAGATTCCCTCCGGATGACAATAACTTTCCGTATTCGTAAACTCTGTGAAAAACACATCAGGTCTTGCAGCTTCTGCCACGACATGACGAAACACAACATTCGTGACATCTTCCATCGGTGCTAATATAAAAAACGGTCGTGGTAATTCACGCCAGAAATTCTCTTTCATGTTCAAATTCCAATCCTCTCATTATGGGATGCCAGGTCAGCCCTTCATCTAAAAATCTTAGTGTAGTAATACTGGAAATCGAAGTAGACCTTTTTTACGTTGCCTACCTATAGTTTTATTCTCAACGTTAACTATTTTACATGACTAACGTGTATGTGGGAAGAGACTGGTTCTAATAAGGTCAATCATTCCATTATACAAAAAGCCCGCCGGCACATTCCACTATGTTTGGAATTCGCGGTGGGCAATTATTGTGAAGTTACCTTTGAGGTTTGCTTTGTAAATAATATCGATTTTACAAAGGAGCCGAAACTTGAATTGGATGATAGACAGGCAGCATTCACTACGTCAAATCACTAGCATGGGTGACTTGATTGCGACCGCCATTTTTGGAGGCATAGAGTGCGTAATCTGCTTTGGACTGTAAAGAACTTTCTGTATCTCCTTGTAGAAACGTGGCTGCTCCTATACTTATCGTGATGGCTGATTCACCCCAGTCTGCCATTTCAACATGCAATCGGATTCTTTCAGCGATTTTCAGAGCATCAGATTTATCGGTATTCGGGAGAATCAATGCAAATTCTTCTCCTCCATATCGTGCGGCAATATCTTCTTTTCTGGACTCCTCTTCGAGTAACCGTCCCATCTCCTGCAATACTCTGTCGCCCGTCATATGACCATAAGTATCGTTAATCTCCTTAAAGTAATCGATATCCATTAGCAGCAGGGAGATTGGCTGCATTTGTCCAGCATGTGAATTGAAATTGGATGTCAGACTTTCTTGTAGGTAGCGTCTGTTCTTGAGACCCGTTAATCCGTCTGTTTCGGCTAGTTTTCGAAGCTTTTCATTCAATTCCAGCAGTTCATTTTGCTTGCACTCCAATTCGTTCCTTAACAAGTCCAGCTCTTCTATTTGCTTTTTCTTCATCTGGTTTCGCTGATCTGTCTCCTTTTTAGCTACCAGAAGGGCCTGCTCATACTCATATCTTTCTTTCATAGGAAAACAGGCACAATCGTTAAAAAACTTACCGCCACGTTCATTTCGCGAGGCATTGAGCAATATAGGAATTTCCTGTCCGGACTTTGCCTTTAAAGCAATATACATCGCATCCACTTTTTCCTGAAGGCGGATCATCGGAAAAAAATAGAGTTGGTAAAAAGTTTGGCTCGCATGCGTCAAGAGTAGGTTAATGTGCTGCCCCTGTACCTCTTGAAGTTTGTAATCGAGTAAACTGAGCAGCGTCTTATTGATGTCAAGGATCGTACTGTCATCATTAAGTGATACGTAACCGCATGGCGCAAAGTCCAGTTGCTCATCCATTTGAACTATCCTGATCAGCGACTGATTTCAAATAATCGCTAATCAAACGGATGGTCTCTTCAGGATGGCTCAAATGTGGACAATGTCCCGTCGCTTCCATTAAGGCGTATTCACTTTCTGCGAGGACGCTGTGCATATATTTTCCGACTTCTATCGGAGCAATTGCATCATCAGAGCACTGGAGAATGAGTGACGGCACCGTAACATTCTGTAAATCGTTCCGGTGGTCAGAGAAAAAGGTTGCTGTTGCAAATTGGCGGGCTACGGTTGGATCCGTAGAGCAAAAGCTCTCCTCCAACTCTTGGAAAAGTTCCGGGCGCTCAGGATTTTTCATAATGACCTGAGAGAGATAATTTGCCCAGCCAATATAATTCATCTCCATCATCCCAATCAATCCCTCAAGGTCTTCCTTTTCAAATCCTCCTTTATAAAGAGGAGGGTCATTCAAGAAACAAGGTGAAGGACCGAGCATCACAAGGCGCTCAAATCGTGTTGGCTCTTGAATAGAGGCCAGCATCCCGATAATACTGCCAACCGAGTGCCCCACAAATATTGCATCTTTTATATCTAAAGCATCGCATATATCGAGTACATCTTGTGCATATCCATGAAGGTCTTGGTACTTAGTTGAACTGTAAGCACTGTAATCAGACTTTCCAGAGCCGACATAGTCGAACAAAATGACACGGAAATTTTCTTCGAACGCCGGTGCCACTAGCCTCCACATATTCTGATCACACCCAAAGCCGTGCGCAAAGATCATTGCCTTTGTGCCCTTCCCTGTAACGTTCACGTTATTGCGAATAAGGGTATTTCGATTCATAAAAAAGCCTCCATTACTTATTTTATAATAGCAGTTTAGTCTTTAGAATAATATTTTCCACAATCACAAATAGGGCAATGTTACTAATTCTAGTATAGAATAAAATGTCTCTTCTTTCAATATCCGTCGAATTTCAATTGTGACAATTTCTTACACTGACAAAGAAAGCATCTATCCTCAGTATAAGAATAGATGCCTTATGTGCTTGGGTAGGAAGCTTTCGTTCATGTTTATAGTTTCGCGATTGTTTATTCACGCCACTTTCAATAAATGCTGTTTCACATCACTATCTTATCCGGATTATACAAAAAACCACCTACCGATTCCACTATCTTTGGAATCGGTAGGCAGGTTATTGTCGTGGTTGCGAAAACACCAATATCTACTATTTTTTAAATCAATTTTAGATTCACAGCCAGATTATGATGCTGGGTTTACTTGCATCTCTACTAGGATTTTGATGTCTTTACCAACAAGTACTCCGCCTGTTTCAAGAGTTGTATTCCAAGTTAGGCCGAACTCTTCTCGGTTGATCTTCGCTTCCGCTTCAAACCCATATACTTCAACACCCCATGGATTTGTTCCTTTTCCGCCAAACTCCACGTCAAAAGTTACCGGTTTAGTGACGTCTTTAATCGTTAAATCGCCTGTTACTTTGTAGTCATCGCCTTTTTTTACAATGGCAGTCGATTGGAATGTGATGTTCGAAAAATTCTCTACATCAAAGAAATCTGCTGATTTCAAGTGATTATCCCGATCTACTGAATGTGTATTGAGGCTTGTCACGTCGAAATCGAAAGCAATTGAGGCAGTTGTAAGATCTGTTAAGTCTGCTGCCTCAACCGTTGCCGTGTAACCGTCAAACTGGCCTTTCACCTTGGATACCATCATGTGTTTTACTTCAAAACCTACTGTTGAGTGCGATTGATCTACTGTCCATTTTGTCATTTTAATTTCCTCCAATTTATATATGATTCTCTTGAATCTGAGTTTTTGTTTCTTGCCAGGTTAAACTGGTCACTTCATCTGTAATAGTCTGTAGTATCTTACTGAAAAATTTGTTCATACCAAGCTTTTGCAGCTTTTACTTCCGACATTGTCAACTGATGTCCCGCGTTCTCCCAATGAAGTCCAACGGATGCCCCTGCTTCTTCCAGCAGGTTCTGCAACTCAGTCGATTCTTCCTGCGTACAGATCGGGTCGTTTGCTCCCGCTCCGATCCATACATGAATCCCTGTAAGATCAGGCATAGGCACATTACGTATTGGCACCATCGGATGATGCAAAATGGCTCCCTTTACTGCATCGTCATAGTGAAATAGCAGACTGGCCGCAATATTAGCACCATTTGAATACCCGATAGCTACGATATTTGACGGGTCGAATTGATGGTCAATTGCCGCCTGATCCAAAAAGGCTTTCAGCTCTTTCGTCCGGAAAACTAAATCTTCTTCGTCAAATATGCCTTCTGATAACCGTTTAAAGAAACGAGGCATGCCATTCTCCAAGACATTTCCACGTACACTGAGCACGGAAGCTTCAGGGTCAACTAATTCTGCTAACGACAGCAAGTCCTGCTCCGTACCGCCTGTGCCGTGCAACAACAGTAAAACCGGTTTCTCGCCATTAGTACCTTTTCTAAAAATATGCTGCATAATGGGGTTGCCCCTTTCTACAAGTACTCTTTTTCTATTTGAATCGTACTGCGTACGGTGTCGATCGGCCGAACAATCGCCTCGATTTGTTCCCGTTTTCCTTCCAGGAATGGTGGTAGCGACAAAATTTCACCAACTGTTTCATAAGGTTCATCCCCCATGAAACCAGGTCCATCTGTTGCCCACTCAAAAAGAATTCCAGGAGCTACACGCGCATAGAGGGATTCAAAGAAAAATCGATCTACATACCCGGATGTATTTAAACCGAATGATGGCAAGCGCTCAATCCACTCGTTTAACACATTCGTATCTTCTACCCGGAAAGCGGCGTGGTGAACAGTTCCGTACCCTTGACGGCCATCCGGAAGTGACATGTTGTGCTCCACAATCACTTGTGCTCCGTTCCCGCCTTCACCCACTTCGAACAAGTGTAGAGAGCCTTCCGCTGCCACTTCTTTAAACAACATGACCTTTTCAAGCACTTCTTTAAAGTAGTCAAACTGTGCAATGCGAATGTGGATCGGTCCTAACCCCGTAATCGCAAATTCGAGAGGCACAGGACCATGCTGCCAAGGAGTGCCTGATACAATACCTGTGTTGTGCTCATCTGAAACCAGCATATAGTTTTGTTCGTCGAAATCGGTGAATGAAATGGTTTTTTTGCCAAAAACTTCTTGGATTCCCGTATGGGTCACGTCGTATTTTTCAAAGCGTTTTACCCAATAGTCCAACGCCGCATCTGTCGGTACCCGAAAAGCGGTTTTGTAAATCTCATTCGTGCCATGAACCCCTTTTTGAATGCCCGGAAAATCGAAAAATGTCATATCGGTACCGGCTGACCCTGCATCGTCTGCAAAGAACAAATGATACGTCCGAATATCATCCTGATTCACCGTTTTCTTCACTAACCGCATACCTAATGTATATGTGAAAAACTCATAATTTTTCTCCGCACTACTAGTAATTGCCGTCACGTGGTGAATACCTTTCAATCCGTTCATATTATTATCTCCCTTCTTATATTGTAATTTTATCTTGAATTCAAGATATATAAGCAAAAAATAAACAGCTCGAACTTACAAGCTAGTTTTGTGTTATTTTAACTCAATTATTCATAAATGGCTCGCCATTCATGTGGGAAGGCAGTTCATCCATAGTAATTTCTCCTCCAACTTGTTTGGAAAATAAATTACCTTGAATTCAAAGTAATCATAACACGTCATATTTTTCCGGTCAATTAGTTTGTTCCTCCTTTTGAGTAGATCAGATTCAGAAAGTGCCCAAAAGCACAAAAAGCGTCAACTTCAATAAGAAGTTGACGTTTTTTAAATTTAGCAGCTTGCTTAGAGGAAGAAGCTACCTATTATAAGAAACCTTTATGTTTCTAGTTTAAATCATCCTAGTAATACTAATCAGATGTATCCAGAACTGTATACGAATTGCATCGCGTACAGACACCTCATACCTTCACCTTAGATAGCACAGCGCACTACTCTTTCTCAACAATCCCCTGTTCAATAGCCAGCAATTTCGCCACTTTCGGCGCGTACCATACGACCGGGAGCAAAAGAATTGATACTGGAACTGCAGCTATGACGACAAATGACTGTAACGCACCAATTCCTCCGCCACCGATTTCAATTAGGATGGTGGCGATTGTCGCCATGATGACCGCCCAAAATACACGAATGGCTTTTGGAGGGTTTCCGTCGCCTGTCACGGCCATGGAGATGGAATACGACATGGAGTCTACTGTCGTCACTACAAATAGTGTAGTCAAAATCAAGAAGACAGAAGGCATGATGAATCCTAACGGCATTTGTTCCGCTATAGCGATGATTGCACTCGGCAATCCCCCCTCATTCAATGGACCGCTGACGGAACCTGCGTTATTTAATTCGTAGAAAATACCCGTACCTCCAAGTACCGTGAACCAAAAGTTTGTGACGACAGGTGCTATTACAGCAACCACTAAAAAGATTTCACGAATTTTTCTACCATTGGATATTCTTGCGACGAATAATGCCACCAATGGACCGAACCCTATAAACCATCCGAAGAAGAAGAGCATCCAGCTTCCTAGCCATGCATCATCCCCGCGGAATGTACTGATGCTTACGAAATCACTGATGTACGTACCAAAGGAAGACATGAACGTGTTGACGATGAACAGCCCTGGACCGAACACGATTAGGAATACGGCAATCACCGCCACTAAGTTGACGTTCACCTTACTTAAAAATTGAATCCCCTTCTCAATACCTGTAAGGGTGGATACGAGTACGACTCCTGTCAAAATAACGATGACCGAGAGCTGCGTCACAAATGTATCCGGTATGCCAAAGATCGAACTGACTCCATAGCTAACTTGCAGCCCGAGAAAACCGATTGGACCAATCGTGCCAGCAGCAGCGCCTATAATACAAAATACATCGGCAGCCGTGCCCCATTTGCTCGTTAAAATTCTCTCTTTCAAAATAGGATACAAAAGGGTCCTAGGCTTCAACGGCATGCCCTTATGTTTATGTGCGTAAATCAATATAATCGAACTGATTGCACCGTATACAGACCATGCGGTGAAGCCCCATGACATGTAACTTTGAGCCAATGCAGGCCCAATCGCGTCAACAGTGCCGCCTTCTATCCCTTTATGCATGGGAGGCACGTCCAGAAAATAGTACATAGGCTCTGCCGCTGCCCAAAAGACACCGCCAGCTCCAAGACCTGTCGTCAAAATTACGGCTAACCATTTAAAATAAGACATCTCCGGCTTCTTTGCGTCTCCCAGGCGAACTTTGCCATACTTTGAAAACGCCAATACCGCACCTACTACAAAACTGGCCATCAATAGGAATTGCCAATACGCCCCGAAGTAGCGAATAGATAAATCGAATCCCTTATTTACAAATGCACTAACCTGGTCTACTTTAAAAATTGAAAACAGCACGAATGCCACTAATATGCCGCCACTCCATAAAAATACTGGCCAATCAATCTTTTCACGTATACTCTTCCAATAACCTCTCGTCATAGCTCTCCTCCAATGTTCGTTTCACTTACATATCTATACTGTTTTCCAAGACAATCGTAGTTATAGCTTTCCCTTCTTTTCATCTACTTTCCAACAGCTTCTGCAAAAAAAAATGCAACACGATTTGAATTCGTGTTGCATGTCTCATACAAAAACTCATAGTACAGGATATATGGTACCTTCCACACTGTCAACACGTATCCATATTTTTCAAATATGGAGAAAGGTCAGTTATTGAAGGGTTTTCTGAGGGGACTGGGTTGAACTGGGAGTACTCGTGTACAAAATTATTGTATTTGAAGCATAGGTACTCCACACTTCGTTTTAAGTATTATGGTGCACATCATTTTCATTTTGGAACATCATTTATATTTCAACTGTCTCCATATAAACGCAGGCTCACACAAAGTATGTCGTGTATACTTGTTTCTGCTTTGTGCCTGTATATGTATTAAAACAAAAACAAAAAACCCTCTTCTTAAATAATAAGGAAGAGAGGTGAAAAGCTTTCGTTATTTTCCTATTCAATCTACAAGTTTAAACTTCAAATCGCCTACTCCAACATCAATCTTTATATCGATCACAACATCACTACTCTCATAAGCGTCATTCACGTAGATGCCATTTCCCTGAGAAGTAAAGCCTTTCGCCTCAAGGCCAGAGATTCCTTTCGAAACGTTCAATTTGACACCGGTGTCCGCAGGGAGAAGAATCGTCGCATCGCCGACTCCAAGATCGATGTCTGCGTTGAAGCTATCTTTCCAGTCTCCGCTTAAATCGATGGTTGCATCGCTTACACCTGCATCGATCGATAGCTTACTGAGTTGGATACCCGACAGGTTTAGTGTCGAGTCAGAGACGCCCATCTCAATATTCAAGTTGACAGGTATCTCATTTGTCAGCTCGAGGTCCCAATCGTTACGTACGGTCCCTAATCCCGCAAGTAATTTTCCTTTTTGCTTAATGTCAGCGTTTCCGACAGTTCCTTTCTTCTTATAAGATACAGTTGGTTTCAATTTCTTTTTGTTCGTGTCAACTGTGCCTTTGATCCAGGCATCCTCACCATCCGTAATAGATACGTCCCCGAAGCCAATCTGTATATTTGCGTTAAGTGATTTTACGTCATCCTTTTCGATTAAAATGTCATTAACCCTATTTCCCGAAAAGAACCAATTATATCCCCAAACCCCGACAGCACCTAGTATTCCCACTGCCATCACAGCCACTATAAGCTTGCGCATATAGAACACCCCTTTCCCTTTGACTTTATCATATCCGATTCCCTGCACAAATTTGCCAGTCGTTTGCATGAAATTCAAATCAGTCTTAAGTCTTAGTATACATAGATCATGCAACCAGACGGAAAGTAGTTCTTGCGTAGACTCTATCGTTCGTAGCTGAAGTGCTTCTAACTTAACATGGGTAACGCTTAGCTCCGAAACACTTAAACCATTGGGGGACAAGGTCCGAAAATTATAATTGTGAGTACCTGCGCACGAAACAATTGTGATTGTCAGTCTCACATGTACCCCATATTAATTCTTTGTTATCACAACGTACTAAGCCGTAGTTCATAAAAGTACTGAACGATTGGATGCTTTAACTTCATCTTCTCGGTCATGTTTAAAATTCGTTTTTTTCCAACCCTCCGGTCCACCAAAGCTAGAATATTCAATAGGATATCATTGCTCTCTATGCTCTCCTCTATAGGAGTGGATAAAAACTTATTAGCTAAAACGATAAAATTTGATTTACTTAATGATGACTGTGCTGACAAAAGCTCCTTTGCATGTTCTGATAATTTTCTACTTCTTGCAATTACTTGTAGACGATCCTCCGGAACCATCCCCTTGGTCTCGTTTCTTACTGCTTCAATTTCCTCATTGTTGATAGGAATTTGGATATCTGAATCATTCTTAATTTCTAGCTCCGTTTGATACCATCTGATTGAGGTATTTATATCACTCATATTGAGTACATTCTTTTTATCTACCGCAATATAACAAGTTCCTGCTTTATCAGGTAAATAACGATAGCTGCTTGCACGGTATTCAACCCTTCCATCTAATGCGGGACAGAGAAAACTCTCCAGATTTTTCTTCAATTTGCTCCAGGTCATGTAATTCTCCTTAATTTTTATATTTTAACTAGTTATTGAGGCAGTCGTTCTATTATCCATAATACAATAACCGTCACATCGGTCATACTAAATACAAGGATTAAGTGTGACATGAATTTCTGAGGTATCGATAATAGTGAGCGAGTAAAACATCCAGACTGATGAAACAATAACTTGTCCATCTCCATGTTACCCAAGAAATGAAAAAAGAAGCTTCTCAAAAGTTTGTACAACTAATGAGAGGCCTCGATTATAATCCTTTATGTTAGAATTGTTTTGGAGTTGTATCTTACACACGCAGCCATATTTATTCTCCTACCATGCCGTCATTATCACGATCCTGCATATATTGATACAACCAGTGTTCCCTAGTTATTGGCATACTGAAACCAGCTGCTTTCGCTTCTGCGATTGTCACGATACCATTTCCATTTGTATCAACACTAGAAAGCTCGCCTTCGTTTGCGGAAGAACTTTCTGATTTGGACTCGGACTCATTATTTCCGGTTAGTCCAAGAGATTCGTTTACTTCATCTGGATTCACATTTTCAAATGAATCCGTAATGACATTTCCCTTTATTGTATAGGTATATTGATAACTTGAAGGAATTTGCGTTTCCGTATTCGGATAGGTGATAATTGCTTCGAATTTAGTAGCTCCACCTGCTCTTCGGATCTCGTTTTCCATATACGCTTGATCACCATGTCGGTTGAGCTTGCTATTCTGTGGGGTAATATTATAAGCATTCGATACCCCTCCGAGAGAGTCAGCAATTACATGGCCTTCATCTAAAACATCACTTTCAACGCCAGGAACCTTTGCCTCATCGGAATAATATCTGCCAGACGATAAAACAGGTTCATTACTTTCATCTTGTAGAATGATCTCGTCAGCTATGACACGTACTAGTTGCCCATATTCATTAGTAAATCCCCAATATTCACGGTCCCCGTAACCAATGTCAACAACGACGCTAGGTTCATGATATCCAGACAAATCACCACCATCAACTTCAATTAGTTTGTATCCGGAGAACCGTTCTTTCTTTGGTTGAGTTGATTTTTCCTCTACTACGTGCTCCTCTACATCCTGGTCTTCAACAATCGTAGTTACCGTTTCTTCTTTTTCACTAGTTTTATTTGGTTCAACAGTCGTGACTTTTTGCGAACCCGTTTCTACCTCTGTACTGGATGCATCTTCTGAATTGGTACAACCAACCATAAAGACGATTGTTAAAAATAAGATTAAATAGTTCATTTTCTTTTTCATTCTTCAAACCATACCTTTCATCTGTGTCAAAGTTTCACGAAAAAAATTATATCATAAGTAAACGCGCGCCTTAACATTTTCCATGAAATTCAAGTGAAATACACGAGAAATATTAGCTGTTCGTAATAGTAAACTCATCCAGACAAAAAAGAAGAATGACTCGGTACTGCTCAAGCACAGAGCAATCCGACGCCACATTTTAATCTACTTAATTTTAGGTAATTCCTATACTTTTTTAGCGCTATAATAAAACTAGCCATTAAGTTGGCCTTAATGACTAGTTTTTCTTTTATTTATTTTTCTGTGCCACAATAATATATACAGGTTGATTAGCAATTGGTGTTGGTGAATGAACCGTTTCTTTGATGCTGAAACCTGCTTTGCGAATTTCCGCCTCCATTTCCAGAGAAGGAACTCTTGGCCCAGTGGGATGATCTGTTTTCTCTAGATCGATACATAAAAATATTCCTTCATCCTTTAACACCCTGTGGATTTCACTTAAAACCAATGAGAGTGGGGTAACTTCATGCAATGATATCGAAGCGACAGCTTTATCAAACTTATTGCTAGCTAAGGGCATTGCTTTAAAATCTCCGGCAGCTGTTTCTATGTTTGTTATTCCTTTATCCTTGGCTTTGTTTTCTAGATAATCTAAAACATCCTTATCAAAATCAAGCGCCACCACTTTTTTCACGTAGTTAGCAATAGAAAGGCTTATATATCCTGCACCCGCTCCAAGATCTAGTAGTTCGTCTTCTTTATTAAGCTGTAGGAATTTAAAGAACTCCTCTGCTGGAAGTCGTTTTATGTTCTCTAAATTATGGATCTTTTTCTGTAATTTTTGATTCATGATAAATTCTCCTTTGATTACTGATTTTTAAAACCTTTAAGACTTGAATTTGGATTTGGATACTTATGACAATAGTGTTTCTCTAACTCGCCTTGCTATAACATGTGCGATTCAAGCACCACTACCAAAAAAAAATAAAAGAGCCGCATATCCTTTTTATCGCATTAAAACCATTAAAGGTATTTTATATCTACAATTAACATAAATTTTTTTGATACTTAGATAAATCATTGAACTTTCTATTCCCTAACTAAGAAAGTTGGCTGGTTACAGAATTGTCTAACCTTTTTGCTTAAGCAATTATCCAGGTCATTCTATTACATAAACTCTTCTTCGATCAGTGCTCCATTGATACTGATCGCAGCCATACTGCCTTCTCCGGCTGCAAGAATCAATTGAGACGGTCCGGCCATCAAGGTATCGCCACATGCATATAGACCCTCAACAGTTGTCCTTTTCCAACTATCTGTTTCGATGCCTCCGCGCTCGTTCAGGTTGCAGCCTAACTGTATACCAATGTCAGTCGCTTGTTCCCATTCCGGCAGGACAAATCCGCCGTCGCGCAACACCGCTTCTCCGCCATCAAACTCGATTTTTTGTAGGAACCCTTTTTCACCGATTAACGAACGGATCTTTTCCTCGTAAACTTTTATCCCCCTGCTTTCCAGTATTCCTTTTTCATCTGCAGAAAGCGTTCGTTTGCCATTGGTGCACACAATCAAATTATCCGTCCAGTTCGATACCACTTTCGCCAGATGAAAAGCTGGCTGATTTTCTGAGATCACGGCAAGGGGACGGTCTCTCAATTCCCAGCCGTCGCAAAATGGGCAGCTGAACAAACTGGTTCCGTAAAACTCTTTTATTGATTGGATATCAGGAAGAACTTCCTTGAATCCCGTCGCTAGTATGACCTTTTTGGCGTTATGGATTCCTCCGTCCTCAGCTGTGATCTGGAACACGCCATTTTTCTTGACTACGCTCAGCACCCGTTGCTTTTCAATTTTAACGTCGGGATAATTGCCCAATTCTTCCTGGGCAATTCGTTTCAACTCCTGTGGGTTGATACCGTCGCGCGTGATAAACCCGTGGGATTCCGAAGTCACCGCATTTCTGGGGTTGTTATCATCGAATAGAATCGTTTTCCTTCTTGACCTTCCGAGAACCAAAGAAGCGTTCAGCCCCGCTGGTCCGCCGCCAATCACTGCACAATCCAATAACATTTGTCCATCTCCTTCCGTTGCTTTTACTGGTTCGTTTCCACTGAACGTTCGGCCTCTGCTTTTTTAACAATATCAATCAGAAGCTTTGCCTGGAGTTCTTTTTTCATATTTTCTTCTGCCTGCCGCATGGTTTCTTCGATCAGGCACCCTTCATGGTGGATTGAACAATCAAACAGGTTGGTGTCTCCCTCAATCGCTTTGATGACATCAAAAAACGTAACCTCATTTTGAAACCTGGAAATTTTATAGCCGCCCTTTACTCCTGGGGTCGATTCGATCAACCCCGCTTTTGTCAGCTTGGTTAGAATTTTTGACAGATAAGTTGGAGACAGCTTTTGAATTTTCGCCAACTCCTGAACGCCTACCGTGTTTCCTTGTGGCAAATGTATTAAATACACCATCGTGTGCAAAGCATAATTTGTTGCATTTGAGTATTTCATCCTGATTCTCCTCTCCAGCTATTAAAGAGATATTAAAGACTCTTGTTATCTTTAATACAACTTAGCATCATCAAAATAAGAAGTCAACCAAGAAGTTTAAAATTCACTTCCATTGCAAAAAAGCAGGAAAAAGGATTAAGTATGAATATATTCTGATGTTCCAGGGACTTTTATTTCTTGCTGTGCTTATTTCATTTCTACTAAATGATTTCATCTGGTTGAACAAGCTAATCTGTTAGCCCTCTTTAAAACCATTCATAAAAGTACACATTTACGAACAGCTAATAACTATCACTGATTGTTAAGATGATAAGTACGCAAATTCCATAAAAACATTTCCAAACCTGTAGTGCAGATCAACAGCTGTCTACTCAATTTCACTTTTGTTCAGCGCAAAAAACGTCAACTTCCAATTGAGAGTTGACGTTTTTAGTGTTGAACTTTATGACTTACACCATTCCGCCCATATCAGGCATACCGCCACCTGCTGGCTCTGGGACGTTAACTTAAAAGTGCCTGTGCAACATTGAATTCTGAATTAAATGTTGTGCAGACACTATTTATTTTTGAAACTTTACTTCATTAAAGTCACTGGTCGTCGATTGATAATTTGTCGCACAGTTATCCCCGCACTCAGGAGCTGACGCGAGTCCAATGAGACCTGTGGATGAATGGTTGTTTCACATTGGAAGACGTTAACCTATCTCCTGATAGTGAATTGAGCAATTGCGGCCATTTTCTTTAGCCCTGTAAAGCGCCTGATCCGCACAATTTACAATGGTGACCTCTGTGTCGCTCTCTGAGAATGTAGACGCTCCAATACTCACGGTTAATCGATCAATAATTTCCCAATTGGCATTTTCTACTGCCTTATTAAGCTTAACAGCAAGTTTAAGTGCCTCTTCAGCATTCGTTTCTGGCAGAATGATGACGAACTCTTCACCGCCCAAACGTGCTACCCGATCCTCAGGACCAATTTCTTGCGCCAGCAGTCCCGCTAGTTGAACCAGAACGCTATCGCCAGCGAGATGACCATACGTGTCATTGACCTTTTTGAAGTAATCAATGTCCACCATCAATAACGAAAATACAATTCGCTCTTTCCTATATCGATCAATATGACGTTCCAATTCTTCCTGGAAAAAGCGTCTGTTCGAAATATTCGTCAGCTTATCTGTATTAGATAATTTCAAGAGTTCATTATTCATTTCCAAAATCTCGCCTTGCTTCCTTGCGATTTCCACATACACTTTTTCTAATTGAGCAAATGCTTCTTCCCTGTCACGATACGCCTTTTCAGTTGTTTTCTGAAGCGAACGCAGTTCCAGTTCATAATCGATTCGCTGTTTCATCTGGATGAACAAACAGTCAATGACAGGTACACCATCATGTACATATCGTCTCGCGTTTAAAAGTACCGGTATGGATTCACCAGCTGAATTTGTTAGATTGATATAAAATTCTTCCACAGAGTTATGCAGCTGTATCGTCGGGAAAAAGTAGGTATGGATGAACATACGATTGACTTTGGTAAACAAAGTCTCCATGTGTTTTCCAACCACTTCTTCTTCCTGATAGCCCATCCATGTTAGAAAGCGATTATTCACTTCATTGATACAGCCGCTTTGATCAATACTAATAAAACCGCATGGCGCTTCTTTTAACCGTTCCTCCACTACGAATCATCCTCTTCAGCATTAATTAGAAAAATACTCTTCTATCAGTTTTCTCGTTTCTGTCGGGTTGCTCATATGTGGATAATGACCTTTCACCTGCATAACGTGCAACGTGCTCGCTGGCAAATGGGCATGCAAATATTCGCCTACTTCTATAGGCACAATACTATCATCCGAGCATTGAATAATAAATGTCGGCACGGTCATCGATGCTAAACTTTCGCGATGATCAGACATAAATGTCATTTCGGCAAATTCTCGTGCAATTTGAGGATTTACTGAGACAAAACTCTGCTCCAAATTCTTTGTCAGCTGAGGATCTTTCACCGGATCCGTCACGACAGGTGCTAAATAGTTCGCCCATCCGGAAAAATTCATTTCCAGCATGGTCAGCAAGTCCGCAATGTCACTCGCATCGAATCCGCCCGTATAACCTGGCTCATTTATATAGCACGGAGAAGGTCCAATCATGACGAACTTCTTAAAGCATTCCGGTCTCTCAATTGCAGCGAGCATGCCAATCATCGAACTTACCGAATGTCCTACAAAGTGGATGTCCTTCAATTCCAACTCGTCAATGATGTCTAAAATATCTTGCTTATAGCCATGGGCCGAACTGTATTTTTCGGATTGATAAGCGGTAATATCTGAATCGCCTGCACCCACATAATCGAACAGCACGACTCGGTAACGCTCCGCCAAAGCCGGCGCTATGTACTGCCACATACTCTGATCGCACCCAAATCCATGAGCCAACAGGATGGTTTGTTCCCCTTGTCCCATAACCATCACATTATTACGCTGCTGAATAGTTTTCATAGTAATCCGCTCCTTTACTAATCTCTACCCTCATTATAGATTTAAAAGCGATTGGTTGATAGAGATAGATTTATTCAAACACTTCAATGACTGCCTATACTTGCTCTATCGGTATCCTTGCTTTTAGGTACCTGTACAACAAACTTTCGTGTTTGTTTAAACATTCATGTTTGTTTTATGCACAGGTACCCTTCGTATGTCTTTCAAAAATAAAAACGTCAACTCATAGATTGAAGTTGACGTTTTTATACTATAAGACAAGTGAATTACATTTTGCCAGCTTACTCACAAAAAGGTGCTCACTATAATGAAGATGTACATTATTTTGTTTTTCAACATCCATATTAACGTCTACCTTTGACACTGTAATATCTAATTTCAAGCCTAAATTATCTATAAAGTTCTTTGAAAATATATTTCACTAATTTCTCATTGGATTTAATCTCATTTCTGTTTATACATAATCTATCTGCTATATACTCGAGTTGGGAAAGAGTAGCTTTATTAAAGTTATAGTGCTGTCTCACCGATCGTAGCCTTAATGAATGAAGATATTTTTTTCTCATTCCTAAAAACAAGCGAGAACTATATAAATGTTTTAGAATTACTTTATTAATTACCTCATAACTATTCAGGTTATTTATTCTTTTGTAACTATTCTTAAAGCCAAAAGAAATTGTTGTATTCTTTGAGTAATTCATCGTTTCCGTTGTCCATAATAGATTTCTCAAAGAATAATAAAGCTTAAAAAAGTCTTTATCTGTTTTATGACTGTGATAATAATTTGAGAATAATAAGTTTATGTTACCCAGATATTTTTCTAGCTTTTCTTTACTTACAGAAATAATTATTTCAGTAGAGCCTCTATTACTTTCAAAACAATAACCTAGATAAGTAAACTTAAAGCTATTCTCTTTATTAATAACTTCAAGTTGGGTTTTATCATTTAGTTCCAGTTTATAACTGCTTAATAAATTTTGTATACTACTAATTAAATCATTTTTAATCTGTTTATGATTACCATGTAGAACTAGTATAATATCATCTACAAATCGTTCATAAAGAATTACATTGGGAAGAGTAATTGGTACTAACCTATCGAAGTCTTCAAGATAAATCTCTGAAAGTGCTGAAGAAAAACTAACTCCTTGAGGAAGTCCTTTTATTTTATTTGAAAAAACTATCTCTTTTATTTTATTCATTGATGAATTCTTTAACATCATCGATCTACTTAATCTCTGATAAAGCAAATGTGTATTTACTGAACCAAAAAAATTCTTTATATCTAATCTTAGTATAGTTAGAGAGGAATTCTTTGCTATCATATTATTTTTATTCGTCATGACTGTTAGGAGCGCATCTATAATATAATTTCTATTACTAGTTTCCACAGCATATTTCATTTTAATTTCTTTATTGACAGTACTGTCGAAAATCTTTTGATGTCGAGGTGAAGAATAAATTATACGGTTATTAATACGTCTAACTTTGTATTTAGAAACTTTCATTTTATTACACCCCCTCATTTAAAGGTATGGCTAGGCGGAGATCGAATGACCTACCGCCTTATCACTCATCTAAGAGAGTGTAATGGATCGAAATTATGTAGATGAATCTTGATCCCTAATGTGTGTGTAAGAAGTGAGTAATGTTTAAAAACCATGTATGTATGATGAAACATCCTACAATAAATAGAATTAAATAAACTCACTACTATATTACTATTGGCCAATACCTCTGTTATCATTATAAGTAATAAATAACTATTTGGGAAGGATATTACATGAAAAAAAACTTTCTATTTAAAACCGTTGTACTGCCTACTGAAATCCCTATGAATTATACAAACAAGAATCTATTTAAAATTAATTGTGATTCTTTAACTGTGAGCTATACAATTCCTCATTCATTCCAGATACCAAAGCCAAACTCAATAAGTCAAAGAGTCATGAGCCTTCCACATCCAATTGCTCAATTACAAATGTCCAGCTTTATTGACTCATTTAAATTTAATATTACTAGTTTTTGTTCTTTATCTTCTTTTAGTATTCGTTCTCCTTATAAACTAAATAATATTAATACAGATATCATAAAAAGAAAAACACAAAAAACAATCTATGAGAATGAACAATTCTTTAATTCTGAAGACAGGTCCACCCAAAAAGTTTCATATAGCGACATAGTTAAAGAATATACCCAGTTTTTCAAGTACAAAAAATACAGTTCTTTAACGCAGTTTTTAAGCTCACCTATTTATCATCGTTCAAAATCTAGATTTGATAACTCAATGAAACTTGATATACAAAACTTTTTTGACTCTATATACACACATTCGTTAGAATGGGCAGTCTCTGGAGACAAATATACAGTTAAAAGAGATAAAATCACAGCAGATAATGATTTTTTTCCAAAAGCACTAGATAAAATTTGTCAACAAATCAATTACAATGAAACAAATGGAATCATTATAGGCCCTGAGTTTTCAAGATTAGTTGCCGAAATATTACTAACCAGAATTGATGTAAATATACTTAGGGACCTACAAATTTCTGGATTAACGTTTAACAAAGACTATCTAATTTATAGATACGTTGATGACTATTTCATCTTTTTTAATTCCTATGAAAATAGTCAAGACAAAATAAAACAAATAATAATACATAATCTTAAAGAATACAAATTATCATTGAATGATTCAAAGTATGTTCTTGCAGAATCGAGTATTGCGTTAGAAGACGATAGTATTATTATTCTAAAAAAGTCCTTAGATTACTTTTTTGAAAAGTTCGATTCAAGTACATCGTTTCAAAACAGAATGAAAAGTCTCAGTTCCTTTTTAATTGAATTTGAGCTGGTCATTAATAACTATCCTAATAAAAAGCAAAGGTTAGTAAGATATGCATTAAAATCCTTAAATCATTTTTTAAAGACACCCATAATTATCAAACATCGAAAGTTAATATTTGAGCTGAGTTTATACATTTTTAATTTTTCTAGCGAATACTATAGTAGTAGAACCTTTTACACCTTCTTTCTTAAATACAGAGAACTCTTAAAAAAAGAATATAAAGATAGCACATTACTCGGTGAAGTAGAAGAAGAAATTTTTCAATTCATGCTTAAAGGGTTAAAACAAAACTCGGATAATTTTAAACAAATTTATGATTTACTGGTCTCCATGAAGTTTTTTGATAAAAAGATATCTCCCGCGATTTTATGTTCATTGATTGAAAAACATAAATATGACTACTTCTCTTTATGCGCAATCTCTATATATATATTAGATGATAAACAACGTGTTGCTAAGGAATACCTCATAGTATTAAAGAAAATAATGAATCAACTAACCACATATATTGAGTTTTACAAAACTAAAAGTATATATAAGTATCAAGACGCCACTTATTTCTATTTAATTAATGATTTTTATCATTATCCTGGATTTAATAACAGTAATTTATCTAAAGGTTTTAAGATGCTAATCAAAGATAAGCATAATGAACTACGAAACGATTTACAATCTATATACGGAGCTGACACTCAGATACTTTTAGGCAACTCATATTTTAGTTGGAAGTGTGATTTCCAGTGGTTCTTCAAACAGAGTTTGTTAAAGTCTGAAAATTCATCAATGAATGATATTAATAGTGACTATTAATGAAGTAAAATATCAGTTTGACGTATTTGCACAAGGCATATTCTTTTTTAATTAAACATTCATGATTGCTTATAGCACCACAAATTATAGGAATTCCGCTCAGAAGCGCCTTCTGTGTAATGTACAATTCGAACACTATTTGAAATTATATTTGAGTTGCGTCTTACAAAGGCAGCCATTTTGAAAAAATGAGGTTTGAGTTTCGGGCAGAGCAAACGGAGATGGAACGGCTGAAAAAATCATAAGTGAATTCAATCTGAAATCGCCAACTCACTTGCAGAGTTGCCGCTTTTGGAAATAATTGTTGTGAATCGGACAGTTCAAACACTATTCGGGATGAATTGCGTCTTACACAAGCAGCCTTCGGGTTTAACTCGTCGAACTCCGACTGTTAAAATCCCTTCAATCCCTTCTTTCCAGTCCTCTTTTATTTCAGTGCAGGCTTTTAATTTTCAGTGCCTGTACACGAAACTTTCTTGTTTGTTCTAACATCCATGTTTATTCCTTATATAGGCGCATTATCATTAAAGCTTTGATTAAGTATAGAAGACTTTAATTCATGACAAAACCGTTAATCGAAGCGGAAGGTGGCGACTCCTGCGGAATAAGCGAAGCGCGAAGACCCCGCAGGAGCGAAGCGACGAGGAGGCTGAGGGCGAGCCCGCGGAAAGCGACCACCTGCAGTGCAGATCAACAACCGTCTACTCCACCTTGATTTTATCCAAACAAAAAACGCCAACTCCATCTTTCGGAGTTGACGTTTTTCTATTTATGGGAATGACTTACATCATTCCACCCATGCCACCCATGCCGCCCATATCAGGCATACCGCCACCTGCTGGCTCTGGAATGTTAGCAACTACTGCCTCAGTCGATAGGAACATCGCTGCTACAGATGCTGCGTTTTGTAGTGCTGAACGAGTTACTTTTGTTGGATCCACGATACCGGCTTGGACCATGTTGACCCACTCGCCGTTTGCTGCGTTGAAGCCGATGCCGACTTCTTCGCGCTTGAGGCGATCTACAACGATCGAACCTTCAAGACCAGCGTTTGTTGCGATTTGACGTACTGGTTCTTCAAGTGCACGAAGAACAATTTTCACGCCTGTTGCTACGTCGCCTTCTACACCTTCAAGCAATGACTCTACTTTTTTGTATACATTGATAAGCGCTGTACCACCACCAGAGACAATACCTTCTTCGACTGCTGCACGTGTCGAGTTAAGAGCGTCTTCGATGCGAAGTTTGCGTTCTTTCAATTCTGTTTCAGTCGCTGCGCCGACTTTGATGACTGCCACGCCGCCAGCAAGTTTCGCTAGACGCTCTTGGAGTTTCTCTTTGTCGAACTCGGAAGTTGTTTCTTCCAATTGTGCACGGATTTGACCCACGCGTGCTGAAATTGTATCCGCATCGCCTGTTCCTTCTACAATCGTAGTGTTGTCCTTTGTTACAACGACTTTAGAAGCGCGTCCGAGTTGTGCGATGTCTGTAGATTTCAAGTCAAGCCCGATATCTTCAGTAATCACTTCTCCGCCTGTTAGGATTGCGATGTCTTCAAGCATAGCTTTACGACGATCTCCGAATCCAGGAGCTTTAACTGCAACTGCGTTGAACGTACCACGTAGCTTGTTCACAACGAGTGTTGCAAGCGCTTCGCCTTCTACGTCTTCAGCAATCATCAACAACGGCTTGCCTTGTTGAACAACTTGCTCAAGCACTGGAAGGATTTCTTGAATGTTATTAATCTTCTTATCTGTGATCAAGATATATGGATTGTCGAGAACCGCTTCCATCTTATCTGTATCTGTTGCCATGTAAGCAGATGCATAGCCACGGTCGAATTGCATACCTTCAACTACGTCTAGCTCTGTTGTGAAGCCTTTAGATTCTTCAAGTGTAATAACTCCGTCGTTTCCAACGCGTTCCATTGCTTCAGCAATCAGGTTACCGACTTCGTCGTCGCCTGAAGAGATTGCAGCAACTTGTGCAATTTCTTGCTTGCTTGAGATTTCATCAGAAATGCTCTTCAGCTCGGTAACTGCTGTTGCAACTGCTGATTCAATTCCCTTACGGATACCGACAGGGTTTGCACCCGCAGTAACGTTCTTCAAGCCTTCACGGATCATTGCTTGAGCAAGAACCGTTGCAGTAGTTGTCCCGTCACCAGCGATTTCGTTTGTTTTTGAAGCCACTTCAGCAACAAGTTTAGCACCCATGTTTTCGAATGCGTCTTCGAGTTCGATTTCTTTAGCAATCGTCACACCGTCATTCGTAATCAGTGGTGAACCGAAGCTTTTCTCAAGAACTACGTTACGTCCTTTAGGTCCAAGTGTTACTTTTACAGCGTTTGCTAATGTATCTACACCGCGCATCATTGCGCTGCGTGCGTCTTCGTTGAATTTAATTTCTTTCGCCATAATGAATGAGTCCCCCCTGTTTTTGGATTAATAGTCAAAGTGATGCGTATCCTTAAATAGTTGCTAGAATATCGCTCTCACGTAAAATTAAGTAGTCATTACCTTCATATTTAACTTCAGTACCTGCATATTTTGAGAAGATGATGCGGTCGCCTTCTTTTACTTCAAGCTCGACGCGCTGGCCGTTTTCGAGAACGCGGCCTGTACCGACTGCAATGACTTTACCTTCTTGCGGCTTTTCTTTTGCGGAATCTGGTAATACGATGCCGCTTGACGTTTTCTCTTCCACTTCGATTAGTTCAATTACAATACGATCACCTAATGGTTTCAACAAATGAAACACCCTCCTCTAACGGTTCTTCTTTTAATTTAGCACTCGCTAAACAGGAGTGCTAATACACTACTTATCATAATAAAACGAAGATTGAATTGCAAGTAAAACAAATCGGTCATCCGTACTCTTTGCGCTTCTTTTATAAAACCGATACACTTATCCATACTTAGATGGAAAGGAACGATTCTTTTGAAACAAAAAACGATGAAACCATGGATGCTCTACTTGACCATTCTTCTTTTATACATCGCAATGCAATTCGCAAGCGTCCCAATTTCGAAAGGGATGATCGCACTTTTCAGCTCAAATGGCTATGACGTAAAGGAAGCTGCCTATAACGGCTTTGCATGGGGGTTGTTTGCAACAAACATTCTGGCCATCCTTGCAATATTTCTCGTCATTCGATCTGATAAGAAGTTTTGGACCGTCTTTAAAGGAAAAAAAGAACCGATTTGGAAATCGATAATGTGGGGGATTCTCGGATTCTTCTTGGCACTAGGTGGTCAAATGATAGCGGGAACAATTGAAAAGGCAATCGGTATTACGGAGGGCTCAGCGAGTACGGCAAAACTTACTGAAATTGCAGCTGTCGCCCCGATCCTCATTGTCTGCATCGTCCTTTTTGCGCCGATATTAGAAGAGACCGTCTTCCGTCGTGTCCTATTCGGTGGAATCTATACGAAAACGAACTTCTGGATCGCTACAATCGTCAGTGCTCTGATCTTTGCAGCCGTGCATAACGAACTCGAGCACATTCTTACCTATCTGATGCCTGGACTCGTGTTCTCGTACGTCTACTACCGATCCAAGCGCATCTGGACACCGATGATCTCGCATATGCTCATGAATGGTTTCGTTATGATCGTCATGCTCAACCAAGACAAAATCCTGGAGCTCCAAAAACTCCAACAATCCGTCATCTCCCTCTTCCATTTCTTCTGGTAGAGGTGCGGATATTTAATCAATACGCAAAAAAAGACTTGCTCAACCGTATCCCGGTCAGCAAGTCTTTTTCAATTTATCAATCCTGATCCTTCATCCGTGCATTCACTTCATCGATCTGCCGCTGTTGCTCAGCCTTCGCCTCCGCAAACAACCGCACCCGTTCTGCCTCTTCTTCCTCCACACGACGTTTCTCTTCCGCCTTCAAGAACTTTTTGTAGCCGACGCGAGCAATGATGATACTCACTTCATACAGCAAGAACAACGGAACCGTCACAAACAAATGTGACACCAAGTCAGGTGGTGTAATGAACGCCGCAATGACGAACAATACGAAGTAAGCCACTTTCCGGAACTTCGACAACACGTTCGGATTCAAGAAGCCGAGCCTTGATAGGAACAACAAGACCACAGGAAGCTGAAACACAAATCCAAACGGCAACAATATCTGGAACAAAAACGAGAAATATTGGTTAATGCCGATTGTCTGCGTAATCCCTAAATCCGCCGACAGTGTTTCCATGAATTTAATGACATATGGCAACAATACATAGTAGGAAAACGCAATCCCTGATAGGAACAGTATAAATGCAAAAGGAATATAACTGAGCGTCACTCGTCGTTCCGTTTCCAAAAGCCCTGGAGAAACGAACGCCCAAAATTGGTACATGATAATCGGTAAAATAATGATGATTCCTATGAACACCACTACTTTTAAGTAGATGGCTATTGGATCGATCACGTTAAACGCGTTTAACGGCAAATCTGCAGCCGGACCGTTCGATTGCAAAAACTTAATGAGCGGCTTCGCCAGCAAAAAGCCTCCAATGACCGCAACTGCAAAGAAAACGACGATCGTAATCAGCCGTTTTCGAATTTCTTCTATATGCTCAATAATGGTTAGCGTACGTTCTTCCATTACACAGACATCCTAACTTATTGCACTTCTTTTTTATCTTCAACTTTTTTAACGTCTGTTTTAGCGTCATCGTCTTCTACAAGACCCTTTGTCGCATTTTTGAACTCGCGTAGTGAAGAACCGAATGCTTTGCCGATTTCAGGCAACTTTTTCGGTCCGAAAATGAGAAGGGCAATGACAGCAATAATAAGTAGACTTCCAATACCTGGTGACATTTCGGACACCTCCCTCTGAATATGTCTATTCTACACCATAGCGCACGAAATGACTATTCGTGCAACCCTATAAATGTGAATCTTTTACGTCATTTTTTATGAAGTAAATAAGAGATTGCAGTTCTACAGACAAGTCGATTGTATGGACCCGAATCGATGGCGGAACTGTAAGTCGGATCGTTGTGAAATTGAGAATTCCTTTAACCCCCACTGCCGCAAGCCGATCGGTCAATTGCTGAGCAGCACGCGAAGGCACGGTTAGAATTACAAGATCAATTCCGAGCTCTGTCAGTTTTTCTTCAATCATATCTGGATGATAAACAGGGATATCCGAGATGACTTTACCCTCACGTGGCGCTTTTGGGTCAAACGCAATGACAATGCGTGTATTATGATTCTTATGGAAATTGTATTTCATGAATGCATGTCCAAGACTACCCACACCAATCAGAGCGACATCCGTGGCTTCATCTTGGTCGAGTGTTTTTCTAAAAAAGCTGACGAGGTAATCCACATCGTAACCATAGCCTTTACGGCCGAGCGCACCAAAGTGCGAAAAGTCACGACGAATCGTCGCTGCATCGATCTTCATAGCCTCGCTTAGTTCGCTTGAAGAAACACGTTTCTTCCCGCTGTTTGCGAAATTTTGTAAAAATCGATAGTACAACGGCAAGCGTTTTGACGTTGCCTGGGGAATTTTAACCGTTTCTTCAGCCATCGTAAACCTCCTGCTGCTGTATCGAATCGCTTCTATCGTACAGTAGAAGCGTTCTGTTGTAAAGCCGGTGATTGCACCTATCCTCCCATTCCAGTAAACTGAAGGAGAATGAAAATAGAGGTGAAACGATGATAATCTTGCAAGTGAACGGTGTAACGAAGTCGTTTTCAGGCACTGATATATTGGAAAATGTAAAGTTAGAGGTGCAACATCGTGATCGTGTAGCGCTCGTTGGTCGAAACGGCGCTGGGAAATCCACATTACTTAAAATAATTGCTGGGGAATCTTCTGCCGATGCCGGAGACATCATTGTCCCAAAAGGCATCCGTATCGGGTATCTCGAGCAACATAGCGGACTAGAAACAGAACTATCCGTATGGGATGAAATGATGACGGTCTTTGAACCACTTCAAGCGATGGAACGTCGCCTACGTGGATTGGAAGCCCAAATGGCAGATCCTGAAGTCTATGGAGACCCTTCAACATCAGAACGCATTATGGGCGAATACGATTCTCTTCAAGTCGAGTTCAAAGATCTCGGAGGCTATCAATACGAATCTGATACACGCTCGATCTTGCACGGAATGCGCTTTTATCCCAATGACTATGAAAAACCCGTCGATTTACTCTCAGGCGGACAGAAGACACGACTTGCCTTAGCAAAAATGCTGTTGAGTAAACCTGATCTGCTTATCTTGGATGAACCTACAAACCATCTGGACATTGAAACATTAGGATGGTTGGAGAACTACTTGAAATCATATGAAGGTGCTCTGCTTATCGTATCGCACGATAGATACTTCCTAGACCAAGTTGTGACATTAGTATATGAGGTCTCTAGACGCAAAGTCTCTCGCTTTACAGGCAATTACAGCGCGTACTTGGATGAGAAAGCGAAGAACTATGAGAAAGACCGCAAAATGTTCGAAAAAGAATCGAGTGAAAAAGCAAAGCTGGAAGATTTCATCCAAAAGAATATTGCTCGTGCTTCGACAAGTAAAATGGCGAAAAGCCGTCGCAAGCAGTTAGAACGGACAGACTGGATGGATGCCCCTGATGGTGATGAAAAATCCGCCAACTTCTCATTCACCATCGACCGTCCGAGTGGAAACGATGTGCTCGCAGTCGAAAAGGCTGCTGTCGGCTACAATGGAAATCCCGTTTCAACAAATATCGACATGCGTGTTTACAAACAGGATCGAATTGCAATCCTTGGTCCGAACGGAGTCGGCAAATCGACCTTGTTAAAAACAATCGTCCGTCTGCAAGAATTGCTTGCCGGAGAAATTCGGTACGGGACTAATGTTCAGTTCGGCTATTACGACCAAAACCAGGCAACGCTTGTTGGTTCAGGCACCGTGTTACAAGAAATATGGGATGACTGGCCACTCATGAACGAAAAAGATATCCGCAGCTTACTTGGTCGCTTCCTTTTTACAGGTGACGATGTCGGGAAACCTGTACAATCGCTTTCTGGTGGAGAAAAAGCCCGTCTTTCTTTAGCGAAGCTAATGCTTGAAAAATCCAATACCCTCGTGCTGGATGAGCCGACGAACCACTTGGATCTTGATAGCAAAGAAGTACTTGAGAACGCACTGGACGACTTCCCTGGAACGATCCTATTTGTTTCTCACGATCGCTATTTTATTAATCGGATCGCAACCAAAGTTTTCGATTTAAGCGATAATGGGGCTGTGGAATACTTAGGGGACTATGATTATTTTGTCGAAAAGAAGGCAGAACAAGCTGAGCTCCTTGCAGAATCCCTTGCTGCAAAGCAGTCTACTACCGTTACAAAAAGCCGTCCACAAGAGGTGGATAAAGAACGTCAAAAAGCAGAACGTCGTTTGAAACGCGCAATTGAACAAGCGGAATTGAAGATGGCAGAGCTGGACGAAAAAATTGCAGCTCTTCAAGATGAGCTGATCAAGCCCGAGTATGCGGATGATCATGTGAAACTGATGGAATTGCAAGCGGACATCGATTCTCTTCAAGAGACTCACGATTCTCAAGCTGAAGAATGGCTACTGATGCAAGAGGAACTCGAAACCGTTTAATCACTCATGAAGCAGCGGAGAACTCCGCTGCCTTTTTGTTTTCTCGAGGTTATCCACTAGCTCTAAAAAACAGGATTTCCACGGCGAAGACGAAATTCCGCCACCAGTCAACAGATGTCCATCTCAATTCGACATTCCCATAGTCTCGTTTTCCACAATCTTGTCCACAACTAAAATACCGATTTTATCGCTATTCACAAAGTTATCCACGTTATCCACACAAACCATGTTTTTAATCCACATAGTTATCCAAGTGTGCAACCTAACTTATCAACCAAACACTACCTTATACACATCTTATCCACAAATTGTGCATAAGTACGAATGTTCCCTATTGACAAACCTTCTATTCTGTTTATCAAAAAAACATGGAATTCGTCTGAATTTGACGAATTCCATGTTAATGTTAATAACTCAATTTTAGTGACTCCATGATGCAAGTTGCATTCCTGGCCTTCCGTTCATAGACAGATCTCCTCGCACGTCACTTAAAAACATTTGCGTTCCTGCAGCTGCAATCATCGCAGCATTATCTGTGCACAACGCAATTGGCGGAACACTGAAAGGAATGTTCTCTTTTGCAAACGTCGTCTCTAATGAATTTCTTAGACCTTTATTTGCAGAAACCCCACCTGCTGCAATCACTTGCTTCACTCGATATTCTTTAGCAGCTCTTAATGCTTTCACTGTCAGGACTTCTACTACACTCTGTTGGAAACCTGCAGCAACAGCTTCTGCATTTAGCGTACCGCCCCGTTGTTCCAGGTTATGCTTGTAGTTAATGACGGATGATTTTAATCCGCTGAAACTGAAGTCATAGGAATCTGGCTCTAACCAAGCTCTCGGAAACTCTACCGCAGATTCACTTGCCAATGCCAGCTGATCAACATGCGGACCACCAGGATAAGGTAGTCCTAACACACGTGCCACTTTGTCATACGCTTCACCTGCAGCATCATCTCTCGTCTCTCCGATGAGCTCAAATGAACCATGCTCGCGCATAATTACCATTTCCGTATGTCCACCTGAAACAATAAGTGCAAGTAATGGGAATTCCATCGGTTGAACGAGCTGATTGGCATAGATGTGTCCCGCAATATGATGTACCCCGATAATAGGCAATGAGTTCGCAAATGCAAATGCTTTTGCTGCATTGATGCCAATCAGAAGAGCTCCTACAAGCCCAGGTCCTTCTGTAACGGCCACAGCATCTAACTCCTCGGGATCCAATCCTGCATCCTCAAGTGCTTTCTCAATGACCAGTGTAATTTCCTCCACGTGATGGCGGGAAGCAATTTCTGGGACAACTCCACCAAAGCGCTTCTGACTTTCGATTTGAGAAGCTACTACGTTGGAAACAATCTCACTCCCATTTTTCACGACAGACGCTGCAGTCTCATCGCAACTCGTTTCGATCCCTAATATATAGACGTCTTTTTTCATCATAACTCCACCCACATGACGAGCGCATCTTCATGGTCGTCAGAATAATAGTTTTTCCGAATTCCACCTTCTTGAAAACCAAGCTTGCGGTATAAATTCTTTGCTGTTTCATTACTCACTCGAACTTCAAGAGACATGGCTACCACACCGTTATTGCGGCAAAGCTCCATTGCTTGACGCATCAGAGCTTCTCCAATACCTAATCCTTGCCGATGTTTCCGTACAGCCACATTTGTAATATGACATTCATCAAGTACGACCCACATCCCTACGTGTCCGACCACTTCGTTCTCACATTCAGCTACAATATACGTTGCATAATCATTACCCGTAAGCTCATGGGCAAAAACCTCGGCTGACCACGGAGTTGTAAAAACTTCCGTTTCTGTTGCCACAACCTCTTCAATGTCCTTTGCCACCATTTGACGATAAACAATCGAGTCAATCATGAGACTTCACCTGTTTTTGTTCTTTCATCCAATTCGCTTCAGCTTCAGGAATACGACGATAATTCGGAACAAACTGATGAATATCGGATGCAGGAATACGTTGCTCAGCTAAACTGATCAATTGCGAAGCACGTGGGAGTTGCTGTGGAAATGGCGCAAATACAGCCTGATCTCCAAGCGTTGCACTAATTTTCGTTTTATGGATTTCGACATCCATCCCCACAAATAAAACAGGTTGGTCGATACAAACAACATCCTCTAATAACTGTTCAAGAGTCCCGTGACGGTCTTCCCATATACGATGTAACCGATCACCCTTTGACTTGTAAAGACCACAATAGACATTTTCTCTCCGTGCATCAAACAACGGGACAATAACTCCCTCAAATGGAACAGCATTCGCTGCAATAACTTCCAAGCTGGAAACACCGACTAATGGAATTTTCAACGTCCAGGCAAGTGTTTTTGCAAGCGTCACACCAATTCTGACACCTGTATAAGATCCTGGACCTTCAGATACTGCAATTGCCTCCAAATCAGAAGGTCGTAAACTCGCTTCACTTAATAAGCGTTCAATTGCAGGCATTGCCTGAATAGAATGGGTTCGTGCAAATGTTGACGTTTGCTCACACAATATTCGACCGTCTTCTACTAGTGCAACAGATAAAGGTGAATTTGCTGTGTCAATTCCTAACCATATCATAGGGTGATCGCCTCACAAATCTTTATAAAATGACTTCCCGTAGGTTCCAATTCAATCGTTCTTGCGGTATCACCTGTCCGTGTAATGCGAATCGCTAGGCGGTTCTCCGGTAAATCTTCTTCAATGTACTGGGCCCATTCTACAATTGAAATCGCATCACCATAAAACAACTCATCCCAGCCTAAATCTTCTTCGCTATCTTCCAAGCGATAGACATCTAAATGGTTAAGAGGGTAGGTCCCTTCATATTGCTTAATAATTGTAAAGGTCGGGCTACTGACAGTGCGCTCCACCCCAAGTCCTTTTGCGAGCGCTTGAGTGAAGGTTGTCTTCCCCGCTCCCAAATCACCTTCAAGCGTGACTACGTCGGGCGGTAAAAGAAGTTTGGCTAATTGCTCTGCAAGTTGTACGGTTTGCGCAACTGATGTGACATGTATTTGTTTCTTCATAATATAATCCGATCCTTTTCAAGTGATGTACTCAGTGTAACGGAAAATGTGCAGAACCGCACACGGTACGCATAGAGACCATAAAAAAACCGACCCAGGGAATATCCCCGAATCGGTTTGTAAGTTTAAATTAAATGGCGGTCCCGACCGGGGTCGAACCGGCGATCTCCTGCGTGACAGGCAGGCATGTTAACCACTACACCACGGGA